>NZ_JBOGBT010000031.1:0-1597 GCF_051656365.1 Silvania sp.
GACCAGCTTCTACACTCTGCGCTTCCTGCTCGGTGTGGCGGAGGCCGGTTTCTTCCCGGGCATCATCCTCTACTTAAGCTACTGGTTCCCGGCGCAAAAACGCGCCCAGGTGACGGCTATCTTTATGGCAGCGGCGCCCATTTCGACTGCGCTCGGGTCGCCGATTTCCGCAGCCCTGCTGGAGATGCACGGCCTGATGGGCTTTGCCGGCTGGCAGTGGATGTTTGTCCTCGAAGCGGTGCCGGCGGTGATCCTCGGCGTCGTGGTGCTGTTCTGGCTGACCGACCGCCCGGAAAAGGCCACCTGGCTCAGCGAGGAGGAGCGTGGCTGGCTGATTAGCACCCTGCAACGCGAGCAGGCCGCAAAACAGGCCACGGCGCAGCACAGCGTCTGGAAAGGGCTGCTGGATAAGCGCGTGCTGGCCCTGTCGCTGGTCTACTTCGGCACCTCCGCCGGGCTGTATACGCTGGGGATCTGGTCGCCGCAAATCATCAAAACGCTGGGCGTCTCCTCCATGACCGTCGGCCTGCTGAATGCCATTCCCGCCGTTATTGCAGTGGTAGCAATGGTGCTGTGGGCGCGGCATTCAGACAAAACCAGCGAACGTTCCTGGCACGTGATTGCCGCCTGCATCGTGGCTGCTGCCGGGCTGTTGATGGCCGGGAGTGCGGTAAGCATCGTTGGCGTAATCCTTGCGCTCACCATTGTTAACTGCGGCATCAGCGCCTCGAAACCGCCGCTGTGGAGTATGCCAACCCTGTTCCTTTCCGGTTCGGCCGCTGCAGCCGGGATCGCCACCATCAATTCACTGGGCAATCTGGGCGGGTTTGTCGGTCCGTTCATGATCGGCCTGATTAAGCAGCAGACCGGCAGTTACACCTGGGGGCTGTGGTTTGTCGCCGGGTTACTGATTCTCTCTTCCCTTGTTGTGCTGTGGCTGTCGGCTTCTGCCCGCAAAACACAGCCCCATGATTCGTTAGTTCAGCCAAAACATTAATGTAAGGAATAAACATGAAAGATTACGCGATTGCAGCTATCCCCGCAGACGGTATTGGCCCGGAAGTGATCACCGCGGGCGTAGACGTGTTACACGCGCTGGCCCAGCGTCAGGGCGATATTCGCTTCTCGGTGCATACCTTTGAATGGGGGTCGGATTATTACAAAACGCATGGAGTGATGATGCCGGAAGATGGGCTGGAGCAGCTGAAAGCCTTCGACGCCATCTACTTTGGCGCGGTGGGTGCGCCGGATGTCCCGGATCACATCACTCTGTGGGGGCTGCGTCTGCCGATTTGCCAGGGCTTTGATCAGTATGCCAATGTGCGTCCGACTAAAATCCTGCCGGGCATTCAATCTCCGCTGCGCAAGGCCGGGCCAGGCTCCCTCGACTGGGTGATCGTGCGTGAGAACTCTGAAGGGGAATATTCCGGCCACGGCGGTCGCGCGCACCGTGGCCTGCCGGAAGAAGTGGGTACCGAGGTGGCGATTTTCACCCGCACCGGGGTGACACGTATCATGCGTTACGCCTTCCGTCTGGCGCAGACCCGTCCGCGCAAGCTGTTGACCGTGGTGACCAAGTCCAACGCCCAGCGTCACG
>NZ_JBOGBT010000032.1:0-15876 GCF_051656365.1 Silvania sp.
TTTAGCACGACGACGTGCCAGAACCTGACGACCATTTTTAGTAGCCATACGAGCACGGAAGCCGTGAGAACGGTTGCGCTTCAGTACAGACGGTTGAAAAGTGCGTTTCATGGCGATTTCTACCTAAACTTGAATAAATTCAATGGCTTTTTGAGGAGTCCGAACGGATAACGAACGATGGACACCGAAGCCATGGGTGATTAAAGAGGCCGGATTGTAATAATTGTACACTCCGGAGTCAATTCTCTTTCCTTATTTCCTGCGTCTTTCCGCACCTTTTCGCGCGTAAAATAAGCAGCGCCAGACACAGGAATTCGACTCCCGCGCGCCGGGTGGAGGATTATACGGGCTCCAGATCAAAGCGCAAGGATCGTCCCGGATCTTCGTTAGATCTTTTAAGCAAAAAAGCGTCGTTACTCATTAATTTTTCCACTATACGGCCTAAATCGTGGGGGCCTTCCATCAGGATCGATTACACTTATCCGGTTTCGGATCCTCCTGTGGATAAATAGGGAAGAAACTGTGAGAAACACAAGATCTCTGGCTCAGTTTAGGCTATGATCCGCGGTCCCGATCGCGATCCAGGATCCTGAACGGGTAAAAACCGCCGAGAGCGGTTCGCACGTCACCCTTAAACGCCGGGTCTTTTCGACGTGTGTCTACAATCATGACTATTCAATAGCTTTCTTTTTATGTTCGAGTGGAGTCCGCCGTGTCACTTTCGCTTTGGCAGCAATGTCTTGCCCGATTGCAGGATGAGTTACCAGCCACAGAATTCAGTATGTGGATCCGCCCGTTGCAGGCGGAACTGAGCGATAACACGCTGGCTTTGTATGCGCCAAACCGTTTTGTGCTCGATTGGGTCAGGGACAAATACCTCAATAACATCAATGGACTACTAAACGAATTTTGCGGTACCGATGCCCCACAGTTGCGTTTCGAAGTGGGTACCAGACCGGTCACCCAAACCCTGAAAGCGACCGTTGCCGCTGCGCCTGCCCATACTGCGCAGATTCAGATGCCGCGCGTAGCGCCTGCCCCGCGCTCTGGCTGGGACAACGTTCCGGCCCCTGCGGAGCCAACTTATCGTTCCAACGTTAATCTCAAACACACGTTCGATAACTTCGTCGAAGGTAAGTCAAACCAGCTGGCGCGCGCGGCGGCCCGTCAGGTGGCCGATAACCCCGGCGGCGCGTATAACCCGCTGTTCCTGTATGGCGGCACCGGTCTGGGTAAAACGCACCTGCTGCATGCGGTAGGTAACGGCATCATTGCACGTAAGCCCAATGCGAAAGTGGTGTATATGCACTCCGAACGTTTTGTGCAGGACATGGTAAAAGCCCTGCAAAATAACGCGATCGAAGAGTTTAAACGCTACTACCGTTCCGTTGATGCGCTGCTGATCGATGACATTCAGTTCTTTGCTAATAAAGAACGATCTCAGGAAGAGTTTTTCCACACCTTCAATGCCCTGCTGGAAGGCAATCAGCAGATCATTTTGACCTCGGATCGTTATCCAAAAGAGATCAACGGGGTTGAGGATCGCCTGAAATCACGCTTCGGTTGGGGCTTAACGGTGGCGATCGAGCCGCCGGAGCTGGAAACCCGCGTGGCGATCCTGATGAAAAAGGCCGACGAGAACGACATTCGTCTGCCGGGCGAAGTAGCGTTCTTTATCGCCAAGCGTTTGCGCTCTAACGTGCGCGAGCTGGAAGGCGCGCTGAACCGTGTGATCGCAAACGCCAATTTTACCGGCCGGGCGATCACCATCGATTTCGTGCGTGAAGCGCTGCGCGATCTGCTGGCGCTGCAGGAAAAGCTGGTCACCATCGACAATATTCAGAAGACGGTGGCGGAGTACTACAAAATTAAAGTGGCGGATTTGCTGTCTAAACGTCGTTCCCGCTCGGTTGCGAGACCGCGTCAGATGGCGATGGCGCTGGCAAAGGAATTAACCAACCACAGTCTGCCGGAAATCGGCGATGCGTTTGGTGGCCGTGACCACACTACCGTGCTGCACGCCTGTCGTAAGATCGAGCAGCTGCGCGAAGAAAGCCACGACATTAAAGAAGACTTCTCCAATTTAATCAGAACATTATCATCGTGATGCTATGAAATTTACCGTTGAACGTGAACACTTATTAAAACCGCTGCAGCAGGTGAGTGGCCCATTAGGCGGCCGCCCTACGCTGCCTATTCTCGGTAACCTGCTGCTGCAGGTTGCTGAAGGAACGCTGTCGCTGACCGGCACCGATCTTGAGATGGAAATGGTCGCTCGCGTGACGCTGTCTCAGCCGCATGAAGCGGGGGCGACGACGGTTCCGGCGCGTAAGTTATTTGATATCTGCCGTGGCCTACCGGAAGGGGCAGAAATTGCCGTGCAGCTCGAAGGCGATCGCATGCTGGTGCGCTCTGGCCGCAGCCGTTTCTCGCTCTCCACGCTTCCGGCTATCGACTTCCCGAATCTGGACGACTGGCAGAGTGAAGTTGAATTCACCCTGCCGCAGGCGACCATGAAACGCCTGATTGAAGCCACCCAGTTCTCGATGGCGCATCAGGACGTTCGCTACTATTTAAACGGCATGCTGTTTGAAACTGAAGGTGAAGAGCTGCGTACCGTCGCCACTGATGGCCACCGTCTGGCGGTGTGCTCGATGCCAATTGGCGTCACGTTGCCGAACCATTCGGTGATCGTGCCGCGTAAAGGTGTCATTGAGCTGATGCGTATGCTCGATGGCGGCGAAAACCCGCTGCGCGTGCAGATCGGTAGCAACAACATCCGTGCCCACGTCGGTGATTTTATCTTTACCTCTAAGCTGGTTGATGGTCGTTTCCCGGATTATCGCCGCGTATTGCCGAAGAACCCGGACAAAACTCTGGAAGCGGGCTGCGATATTCTCAAGCAGGCGTTTGCCCGTGCGGCGATCCTCTCGAACGAGAAGTTCCGTGGCGTGCGTCTGTATGTGAGCGAAAACCAGCTTAAAATCACCGCGAATAACCCGGAGCAGGAAGAGGCCGAAGAGATCCTCGACGTCACTTATGCTGCCGGTACCGAAATGGAAATCGGCTTTAACGTCAGCTACGTGCTGGACGTGCTGAATGCGCTGAAGTGCGAGAACGTTCGCATTCTGCTCACGGACTCCGTTTCAAGCGTACAGATTGAAGATGCTGCCAGCCAAAGCGCGGCGTATGTTGTCATGCCAATGAGACTGTAATGTCGCTGACCCGCCTGTTGATCCGCGACTTTCGCAATATCGAAAGCGCGGATCTTGCCTTATCCCCCGGCTTTAATTTCCTGGTTGGCGCCAACGGCAGCGGCAAAACCAGCGTGCTGGAAGCCATCTATACCCTCGGCCATGGTCGGGCATTTCGCAGTTTGCAGATTGGCCGCGTTATTCGCCACGAACAGGAAGCCTTTGTGCTTCATGGCCGTTTACAGTGTGAAGCGCGTGAAACCGCCATTGGCCTGACCAAAGACAAGCACGGCGACAGCAAGGTGCGCATTGACGGCACGGACGGCCACAAGGTGGCCGAGCTGGCACTGCTGATGCCGATGCAGCTGATCACCCCCGAGGGGTTTACTTTACTCAACGGCGGCCCCAAATACAGAAGAGCGTTCCTCGACTGGGGATGCTTCCATAACGAGGCGGGTTTTTTTAACGCCTGGAGCAACCTCAAACGTCTGCTCAAACAGCGTAACGCCGCGTTACGCCAGGTGACCCGCTACGCCCAGCTGCGGCCGTGGGATAAAGAACTTATCCCACTGGCGGAGCAAATCAGCCGGTGGCGCGCCGAATACAGTGCAGGCATCGCCGAAGATATGGCCGACACCTGCAAACAGTTTTTACCGGAGTTTTCTCTCAGTTTCTCCTTCCAGCGCGGCTGGGAGAAAGAGACCGACTATGCCGAGGTGCTGGAGAGAAGCTTCGAGCGCGACCGCATGCTGACCTATACTGCGCACGGCCCGCACAAGGCGGATTTCCGCATTCGTGCTGACGGTGCGCCGGTTGAAGATACTTTATCGCGCGGGCAGCTCAAGCTCCTGATGTGTGCGCTGCGCCTGGCGCAGGGGGAGTTTTTAACCCGCGAAAGCGGACGACGCTGCCTGTATCTGATTGATGATTTTGCCTCGGAACTTGACGATGCGCGGCGCGGGCTGCTTGCCAGCCGCTTAAAAGCCACGCAGTCGCAGGTTTTCGTCAGCGCCATCAGCGCTGAGCACGTAATGGACATGTCGGACAAAAATTCGAAGATGTTCACCGTGGAAAAGGGTAAAATAACGGATTAACCCAAGAATAAATGAGCGAGAAACGTTGATGTCGAATTCTTATGACTCCTCCAGTATCAAAGTCCTGAAAGGGCTGGATGCGGTACGTAAGCGCCCGGGTATGTATATCGGCGATACGGATGACGGCACCGGTCTGCACCACATGGTATTCGAGGTTGTGGATAACGCTATCGACGAAGCACTCGCGGGTCACTGTAAAGATATCGTGGTGACGATCCACGCCGACAACTCCGTCTCCGTAACCGATGATGGCCGTGGGATCCCAACCGGTATCCACCCGGAAGAGGGCGTCTCTGCGGCAGAAGTAATCATGACCGTTCTGCACGCAGGCGGTAAATTCGATGATAACTCTTATAAAGTTTCCGGCGGCCTGCACGGCGTAGGCGTGTCAGTGGTTAACGCCCTGTCGCAGAAGCTGGAACTGCTTATCCGCCGCGAAGGCAAAGTGCATCAGCAAACCTACGTCCACGGCGTACCTCAGGCCCCCCTGGCGGTTACCGGTGACACCGACGCGACCGGGACGCAGGTCCGTTTCTGGCCAAGCCATGAAACGTTCAGCAACGTGGTGGAATTCGAATACGACATTCTGGCCAAGCGTCTGCGCGAGCTGTCATTCCTGAACTCCGGCGTCTCTATCCGCCTGCGCGACAAGCGCGACGGCAAAGAAGACCACTTCCATTACGAAGGCGGTATCAAGGCGTTCGTTGAGTACCTGAACAAGAACAAAACGCCAATTCACCCAAATATCTTCTATTTCTCTACCGAGAAAGACGGTATCGGTGTGGAAGTGGCGCTGCAGTGGAACGACGGTTTCCAGGAAAACATCTACTGCTTTACCAACAACATCCCACAGCGTGATGGCGGTACCCACCTTGTTGGCTTCCGTACGGCGATGACCCGTACCCTGAACGCCTACATGGACAAAGAAGGCTACAGCAAAAAAGCGAAAGTCAGCGCCACCGGTGATGATGCCCGTGAAGGCCTGATTGCCGTGGTGTCCGTGAAGGTACCGGATCCGAAGTTCTCCTCTCAGACCAAAGATAAGCTGGTCTCTTCCGAGGTGAAGACGGCAGTTGAACAGCAGATGAACGAACTGCTGAGCGAATACCTGCTGGAAAACCCGTCCGACGCGAAAATCGTGGTCGGCAAAATCATCGATGCGGCACGTGCTCGTGAAGCGGCACGTCGTGCGCGTGAAATGACCCGTCGTAAAGGCGCACTGGACCTGGCAGGCCTGCCGGGCAAACTGGCTGACTGTCAGGAACGCGACCCGGCACATTCCGAACTGTACTTAGTGGAAGGGGACTCTGCGGGCGGCTCTGCAAAACAGGGGCGTAACCGTAAGAACCAGGCGATCCTGCCGTTGAAAGGTAAAATCCTCAACGTTGAGAAAGCGCGCTTTGACAAAATGCTCGCCTCTCAGGAAGTCGCAACGCTTATCACCGCGCTGGGCTGCGGCATTGGCCGTGACGAATACAACCCGGACAAGTTGCGCTATCACAGCATTATCATCATGACCGATGCGGACGTCGACGGCTCGCACATCCGTACGCTGCTGTTGACCTTCTTCTATCGTCAGATGCCAGAAATCGTTGAGCGCGGCCATGTCTACATTGCCCAGCCGCCGCTGTATAAAGTGAAGAAAGGCAAGCAGGAACAGTACATTAAAGACGATGAAGCGATGGATCAGTATCAGCTCTCTATCGCTCTGGATGGCGCGACTCTGCATACCACTGAAGGCGCACCTGCCCTGGCGGGTGAAGTGTTAGAGAAGCTGGTTTCTGAATATAACGCGACGCAGAAGATGATTGGCCGTATGGAGCGTCGCTTCCCGCGCACGCTGCTGAAAGCGCTGGTCTATCAGCCGACGCTGTCCGAAGCCGATCTCAGCAGCGAGCAGGCGGTAACCCGTTGGGTAAACACCCTGGTCAGCGATCTGAACGAGAACGAGCAGCACGGCAGCCAGTGGAAGTTCGACCTCACTGAAAATACCGAACTGCAGCTGTTCGAGCCGGTGATCCGCGTCCGTACCCACGGTGTAGATACTGACTATCCGCTGGATCAGGAGTTTGTGACCGGTGCGGAATATCGCCGTATCTGTACGCTTGGCGAGAAGCTGCGCGGCCTGATCGAAGATGATGCCTTCATCGAGCGTGGCGAACGCCGTCAGCCGGTTGCCAGCTTCGAGCAGGCGCTGGAATGGCTGGTGAAAGAGTCCCGTCGTGGTCTGTACATTCAGCGTTATAAAGGTCTGGGCGAAATGAACCCAGAGCAGCTGTGGGAAACCACCATGGATCCGGAAAGCCGCCGCATGTTGCGCGTGACCGTTAAGGACGCCATCGCTGCTGATCAACTGTTCACCACCCTGATGGGTGACGCCGTAGAACCGCGTCGCGCCTTTATCGAAGAGAACGCCCTGAAAGCGGCGAATATCGATATCTAAGCCGTTTGTTCCCCGGTGGCGCTAGCGCTTATCGGGGTTACAGGTTTCACAGGCCCGGTAAGCGCTAGCGCCACCGGGCTTTTCTTTGTCTGCAAAAGAGGAATCCTGCTTCCCCTTTCTATCCCCCTTTTCTTTGCTGTTTTTTGAGCGGAATCGCGTTAGCATGAGAAAAGACTCATTCCAACCGGGGATCCCATGGCTATCAAACTCATTGCAATCGATATGGACGGTACGCTGTTACTGCCAGACCACACCATTTCTCCAGCCGTTAAAAGCGCGATTGCTGCCGCACGTGCGCAGGGCGTGAACGTGGTGCTGACTACCGGTCGCCCATACGCAGGTGTGCACAGCTACCTGAAAGAGCTGCACATGAATGAGCCGGGTGATTACTGCATCACTTACAACGGCGCGCTGGTGCAGAAAGCCGCCGACGGCAGCACCGTGGCGCAAACCGCGCTGAGCTATGACGACTACCGGTATCTGGAACAACTCTCCCGCGATGTGGGCTCGCACTTCCATGCGCTCGATCGCAACACCTTGTACACTGCTAACCGCGACATCAGTTATTACACCGTGCACGAGTCTTTCGTTGCCACCATCCCGCTGGTGTTCTGTGAAGCGGAAAATATGGATCCGGCGACCCAGTTCCTGAAAGTGATGATGATTGACGAGCCTGCGATTCTGGATCAGGCCATCGCCCGCATTCCGGCGGACGTAAAAGAGAAATATACCGTGCTGAAAAGTGCGCCATACTTCCTCGAAATTCTGGATAAACGCGTCAATAAAGGCACCGGCGTGAAGTCGCTGGCCGATGCGCTGGGGATCCAGCCGGAAGAGATCATGACCCTCGGGGATCAGGAAAACGACATTGCGATGCTGGAGTACGCAGGCTTAGGCGTGGCAATGGAAAATGCGATCCCGTCGGTGAAAGAGGTGGCTAACTTCGTCACCAAATCTAACCTCGAAGACGGCGTGGCGTATGCCATTGAGAAGTTTGTGCTGAACTAAGCCCCTTCTTGCTATACCCTGATGCGACATCCGCGCATCAGGGTATCCTCATGAAACAAATCACTTTCGCTCCCCGCCATCATCAGTTGACCAACACCCGTACCTGGACTGCAGACAGCCTGTGGCTGGCCTTTGACGTGCGTCCATCCGGAGCGTCGTTTACCGGCGAAACCATCGAACGGGTTAACGTCAGTACCGGTGAAGTCGACGTGATTTATCGCGCCACAAACGACGCGCATGTCGGTGTGGTGACTGTGCATCCAACGGACGATAGGTACGTTTTCATCCACGGCCCGCAACATCCGGATGCCTGCTGGCAGTATGATTTTCACCACCGCCAGGGGGTGATTGCGAAACAGGGGAAGGTGAGCAATCTGGATGCGATGGATATCACTGCGCCCTTCACCCCAGGCGCGCTGCGCGGCGGCAGCCATGTGCATGTGTATAGCCCTGACGGGCAGTTTGTCAGCTTTACCTATAATGACCATGTGCTGCGCACCCTGGATCCGAAGCTGGATTTGCGTAATGTGGGTGTCGCGGCCCCCTTTGGCCCGGTGACGCCTGGCGGCCATCATCCACGCGAATATGCCGGAACACACTGGAGCGTGCTGGTGAGCCGCACAACGCCGGAACCGACGCCGGGCAGCGATGAGATCAACCGCGCCTACGAAGAGGGCTGGGTCGGCAACGATCGGTTGGCCTTTATCGGCGACACCCTGTCCGTAGACGGTGGAAAAGTGCCAGAGCTGTTTATTGTCGATCTCCCGCAAAGTGAGCAGGGCTGGAAGCGGGCGGGCAACGCGCCGCTCGAAGGTACAACGGTGAGCATGCCCGCACCGCCGGCAGGTGTTGAACAGCGTCGTTTAACCCATACCCACGATGCCCGCTTCCCGGGGCTTATGAATGCGCCGCGCCACTGGGTGCGCAGCAACCCGCAGGCGAGCGCGATCGCGTTTTTGATGCGAGATGATAACGGCGTGGTGCAGATTTGGCTGATTGCGCCGGACGGCGGCCAGCTTCGTCAGCTGACACATAACGAGAGCGATATCCAGTCGGCCTTTAACTGGCATCCGGCGGGGCACTCGCTGGGGTTTGTGCTGAATAATCGAATTGCGCGCTGCGATGCCGTGTCCGGAAAGGTCACCTGGCTGACGTCCGATCACGGCAATCCACCGTCCGGTGATGCGGTGGTCTGGTCCCCGGATGGACGTTATCTGGCCTGGATGGAAGAGGTCGACGGTTTCCGTCAGCTGTGGGTGACGGAAACCGGGCAGTAACTAGCGGACGGGCATCTCAGCGGGTGGGATCACGGCGTTGGTCGCCAGCGTCTCCTGCTCGCTTTGCTCCACGCGGGAGCGCACGGATTTATCGGTGCGGAACAGGTCCCACGGCAGCAGGAGCGTGTCGACAACGGCGGTGAACGGCATATCCAGTACCACCAGGGATTTGGTGCCCCAGTTAGTGTCATCATCTGTCAACATGTTCGCGCTGGCGCGCGTGCCGGGATATGTTCCTTCCTTGCCGCCGGTGTGAGACATCACGCTCGAACACCCGCAAAGCACAACTGCTGCGCTGAACGTCGTCAGCTTTATCAGAACATTTTTCATCATTCGTCAGTCATCATCAATGGCTCGGGACCGGCCTGCTCCCCGGTTATAACGGGCCATGCTCAAAATGAATAGTTGAAAAGTACCGCTCTGTGGCACCCATCGCATTTTACCTTTCGTGCTGTAGACCCAGTCTATGCCAGTCGCTGTAAAGTGCAAAAATTTCTCGTTAACCTGCTCTTGAAAAGATCGGAACAAGACCCATTTTAGAAGAGTATCCATGAACAAACGCGCCTGATGGGCGTTTAGGATACGCCAGCCTGTCCACGGTGGAAGGCGACAATTCTTGCTGATTTCAGGAGTATTAACTGTATGCGTAACTTCGATCTTTCTCCGCTTTATCGTTCAGCCATCGGCTTTGATCGTCTGTTTAATCATTTAGAAAATAATTCAAGCCAGAGCAATGGCTACCCGCCATATAACGTTGAGTTGGTTGACGAAAACCACTATCGCATTGCGATTGCCGTAGCCGGTTTCGCGGAAAGCGAACTGGAGATCACCGCCCAGGATAATCTGCTGGTGGTGAAAGGCGCGCACGCGGGCGAGCAGAAAGAGCGTACCTATCTGTATCAGGGCATCGCGGAACGTAACTTTGAACGTAAGTTCCAGTTAGCCGAGAACATTCACGTTCACGGTGCGAACCTGGTTAACGGCCTGCTGTATGTGGATCTGGAACGTGTTATTCCGGAAGCGCAAAAACCGCGCCGTATCGAAATTAACTAATGATTCGGGTCGCTGCTGCGGCCCAGACTGAATGCTTGCCGAATCGGGAGCAGAGGTGGATCCATGAGGATTTGCCGGGACAACTGCGCACAAAAAACTGTGCCGAACTCGCTTCTCAGAAGGAGAATGACTATGCGTAATTACGACTTATCCCCGCTGCTGCGCCAGTGGATTGGTTTTGACAAACTGGCCACCGCGCTGCAAAGCACCCCTGAAAGCCAGGCGTTCCCGCCGTACAACATCGAAAAGAGCGACGATAACCACTATCGCATTACGCTCGCCGTGGCGGGATTCAGCCAGCAGAACCTTGATATTCAGCTCGAAGGCACGCGCCTGACGGTGAAAGGTACGCCGGAAAAACCCGAGACCGAAACCAAATGGCTGCATCAGGGTCTGGTGACCCAGCCGTTCAGCCTGAGCTTTACGCTCGCAGAACATATGGAAGTCACCGGGGCTACCTTCACTAACGGGCTGCTGCATATCGACATCACCCGCAACGTGCCCGAAGAGATTGCGCCGAAGCGGATCGCCATTAGCGAACGTCCGGCATTGAACAGCTAACGATACAGCCCCGCCTCGGCGGGGCTTCTTTTTGTGCGCCATCGCCCATACAACCGGTCAGACCTCTGCGAGAATCCCTGCTAACTCTACTGTTATTCACAGGGATGCCGTCATGAGTGAAATTGCGTTAACGGTCAGTGTGCTGGCGTTGGTTGCGGTGGTCGGGCTGTGGATAGGGAATGTCAAAATCCGCGGCGTCGGGTTTGGCATTGGCGGTGTGCTGTTCGGCGGCATCTTCGTTGGCCATTTTGTCGACCAGCTCGGCATCTCCCTGAGCGCGGAGATGCTGCACTTCATTCAGGAATTTGGCCTGATCCTCTTCGTTTACACCATCGGCATCCAGGTCGGGCCGGGCTTTTTCGCTTCGCTGCGCGTTTCCGGTTTGCGGCTCAACCTTTTTGCTATTCTGATAGTGCTGCTAGGCGGCCTGGTGACAGCGCTGCTGCATAAGGTGTTCGCGATCCCTTTGCCTGTCATGCTGGGTATTTTCTCCGGGGCGGTGACGAATACGCCCGCTTTAGGGGCCGGGCAGCAGATTTTGCGCGATCTCGGCGTACCGGTGGATGTGGTTGATCAGATGGGCATGAGCTACGCGATGGCCTATCCGTTCGGGATCTGCGGCATTCTGCTGACCATGTGGCTGGTGCGGCTGTTTTTCCATATTAAGGTTGAAAACGAGGCGCAGCAGTTCGATGCGCAAACCGGCAGTGGGCATCCACTTCTGCATACCATCAACATTCGCGTTGAAAATCCTAATATTCATAACCTGGCTATTCAGGATGTGCCCATTCTCAACAGCGATAAAATCATCTGCTCCCGTCTTAAGCGGGAAGAGATGTTGATGGTGCCGTCACCGGGCACGGTTATTCAGTCTGGTGACTTGCTGCATCTGGTCGGGCTACCGGAAGATTTGCACAACGCCCAGCTGGTGATGGGGAGAGAGGTGGAAACTTCGCTTTCAACGCGCGGAACCGATCTGCACGTGGAGCGTGTTGTCGTCACCAACGAAAAAGTCCTTGGGAAGAAAATCCGCGACCTGCACTTTAAACAGCGCTATGACGTGGTGATCTCGCGCCTTAATCGTGCCGGGGTTGAGCTGGTCGCCAGCAGCAATGCCAGTCTGCAATTCGGCGACATTCTCAACCTGGTCGGGCGGCAGGCGTCTATTGATGCCGTGGCGGCACAAGTCGGGAACGCGCAGCAGAAATTACAGCAGGTGCAGATGCTGCCTGTGTTTATTGGCATTGGTCTGGGCGTGTTGCTGGGTTCGGTGCCGCTGTTCATTCCCGGTTTTCCTGTTGCGTTGAAGCTGGGACTGGCTGGCGGGCCGCTGATTATGGCGCTGATCCTCGGGCGAATCGGCAGCATCGGCAAGCTCTACTGGTTTATGCCGCCAAGTGCGAACCTGGCGCTGCGCGAGCTGGGCATCGTGCTGTTTCTGGCGGTAGTCGGGCTGAAGTCAGGCGGCGATTTTGTGCGTACGCTAACGGACGGCGAAGGACTAAGCTGGGTCGCCTATGGCATTTTCATCACCGCCATTCCGCTGCTGGCGGTTGGCATTCTTGCCAGGCTGCTCGCCAAAATGAACTACCTGACTATTTGCGGCATGCTGGCCGGGTCGATGACCGATCCGCCTGCGCTGGCCTTTGCCAACAACCTGCATGCCACCAGCGGCGCAGCGGCGCTCTCTTACGCCACGGTTTATCCGTTGGTCATGTTCCTGCGCATCATCACGCCGCAGCTGCTGGTCGTTCTATTCTGGGGAATGGGTTAGCGGCGTATCCGGGTGGATGCGCCTCAAATGGTAATCCACCTGATACTCGCGAGCGTTCCTGAACATCACTGAGTAATTGAGAAACTCCCCGCAGTCGCTGTAGGAAAGTGAGGTAATACGCAGCAGCGGGGTGTGTTCCGCCACGTTCATCGACATCGCCAGCTGCTTATCCGCCAGCACCGGGGCCAGGCTTTCGTAGTTGCCGCTGATGGTGATCCCGCACTCTTTTTCGATGTAATCGAACTTCGATCCCTCCAGATGCGACAGCGACAAAGTGCGAAACAGCCTTACCGGCATATAGCTGTCTTCCAGCATCAGCGGTTTGCCCTCGACGTAGCGAATGCGGCGCGAGAAGTAGATTTGCGTATCCACCGGAATACGTAACTGGCTGGCAATGGCGGGCGGCGCAGCCATCACCTCAAACGTCAGGACTTTGCTGACCACGGACTTTCCCTGTTCCCGCAGGACTTCCACCAGCCCGGTGAGGTTTGTAGTTTCGTGATGCACATCCTTGCGCGCCACATAAGTGCCGCTGCCGTGCCTGCGCTCCACCAGCCCCCATGCCACCAGCAAATCTGTCGCCTTGCGGATGGTCATTCTGGCGACGCCAAACTCCAGCGCCAGCGCCTTCTCCCCGGGCAGCGGGCTGCCCACATTAAAGTCTGACGAATTGAGCCGAAGCCTGAGTTTGTCGGCAATGGATTTGTAGATCACTCGTGGACCTCTTCTGGTCTTTTAACGGGGTAATGGTGACGCGTGATGTCTAATTTATGCGTAAAAAGTAGACCTCATGGCGAAGATTTAAACCATGAACACGGTCACGAATCGCAACGGCGCGTCCTGTTGGCGATCCCATAACTTCATATGCTCATCCCAGGCCAGCACACAAACTAATAAGGCCTCTCCCCTACAAGGTTTCGATGAGGATGTGAAAATGCTCAGTCAAATACAACGTTTTGGTGGTGCCATGTTCACCCCGGTGCTGCTCTTCCCCTTTGCAGGCATGATTGTCGGGATTGCCATCATGCTGCAAAACCCGATGTTCATGGGCGAAGGACTCACCCGGCCGGACAGTCATTTTTTTCAGATAGTGAAGATTATTGAAGAGGGCGGCTGGGCGGTGTTCCGCAACATGCCGCTGATTTTTGCAGTGGGATTGCCGCTGGGGCTGGCGAAACACGCGCACGGTCGGGCGTGTCTGGCGGTGCTGATAAGCTTCCTCACCTGGAACTATTTCATTAATGCGATGGGCACCGTCTGGGGGGATTTTTTCAGCGTCAATTTTGCCAATGAGCCTGTAGCAGGCAGCGGGCTGGCGATGATAGCGGGGATCAAAACGCTCGATACCAGCATCATCGGCGCCATTTTTATCTCCGGGATTGTCACCGCTCTCCACAACCGCTTTTACGAAAAACAGCTTCCGGTGTTCCTCGGCATCTTTCAGGGCACCTCCTTCGTGGTCATCGTGGCCTTCTTCCTGATGTTGCCTTGCGCCTGGCTGACCCTGCTGTGCTGGCCGAAGGTGCAGGTATCCATCCAGTCGCTGCAAACTTTCCTGAGCGGGGCCGGCGCGCTGGGCGTCTGGATTTATACCTTCCTCGAACGCATTTTGATCCCAACGGGCCTGCACCACTTCGTTTACGGCCCTTTCGTGTTTGGCCCGGCGGTGGTGGAAGGCGGGTTGCAGCCTTACTGGGTACAGCACCTGAACGAATTCAGCCACAGCACGCTGCCGCTGAAGGAGCTGTTCCCGACGGGCGGCTTCTCGATGCACGGCAACGCCAAAGTGTTTGGCGCGCCCGGCGTGGCGCTGGCGATTTACTTCACTGCCGCCCCTCAGAACCGTGCCAAAGTGGCGGGACTGCTGATACCCGCCACGCTGACGGCGATTTTAGTCGGCATCACCGAACCGCTGGAATTCACCTTCCTGTTTATCGCCCCGTTCCTGTTTGTTATTCACTCTCTGCTCGCGGCCACCATGACGGCAGTGATGTATATGGCGGGCGTGGTCGGTATGTTTGGCGGAGGCATGCTCAATGAGTTTCTGCCGCTCAACTGGATCCCCATGTTCCACAACCACGCCACGGAGATGTTCATCCAGATTGGGATTGGCCTGACGTTTACCGCCATCTGGTTTGTCGTCTTCCGCGCCCTGATCCTAAAGTTCAACCTCAAAACGCCGGGCCGCGAAGAGAGCGAAATCAAGCTCTACAGCAAAGCCGACTATCAGGCTTCTCGCGGCAAAACCACGGCCAACCATCCAGGGACGATTTCCGGGCAGGCTGCGGGCTTCCTGCAGGCGCTCGGCGGTGCGGCGAACATTGAGAGTATTAACAACTGCGCGACCCGACTGCGCATCACCCTCGTCGATATCGCTAACACCCAAAGCGACGACATCTTCAAAGCCCTTGGCGCCCACGGCGTGGTGCGTCGCGGCAACGCCATTCAGGTGATTGTCGGCCTGCACGTGCCTCAGGTACGCGACCAGCTGGAAAGCCTGATGAAAACCCCATTACCGAACGAACCCATCACCATGACGGAGGCAGTATCATGAAAAAATTCTCTGTAGTTATCGCCGGCGGCGGCAGCACCTTTACCCCTGGCATCGTGCTGATGCTGCTGCAAAACCGGGATCGCTTTCCCCTGCGAGCTCTGAAATTCTATGACAACGATGGCGCGCGTCAGGAAGTGATCGCCGAGGCCTGCAAAATTCTGCTCAAAGAGCAGGCGCCGGAGATTGAGTTCAGCTACACCACGGATCCGAAAGCGGCCTTCACCGATGTGGATTTTGTAATGGCACACATTCGCGTGGGCAAATATCCGATGCGCGAACAGGATGAAAAAATCCCCCTGCGCCACGGCGTATTAGGGCAGGAAACCTGCGGCCCGGGCGGGATGGCTTACGGCATGCGCTCCATCGGCGGCGTGCTGGAGCTGGTGGATTACATGCAGCAGTACTCGCCAAACGCGTGGATGCTCAACTACTCCAATCCGGCGGCGATTGTCGCTGAAGCCACGCGCCGCCTGCGTCCAAAGGCGAAAATCCTCAACATTTGCGATATGCCGATCGGCATCGAAGGGCGCATGGCGCAGATAGTCGGCCTGAAAGACAGAAAGCAGATGCGCGTGCGCTACTACGGCCTGAACCACTTTGGCTGGTGGTCATCCATTGAAGATCTGAACGGTAACGATTTGATGCCGAAATTACGCGAACACGTAGCGAAATATGGCTATGTTCCTCCGTCAAGCGATCCGCATACGGAAGCCAGCTGGAACGACACCTTTGCCAAAGCGAAAGACGTGCAGGCGCTGGACCCGGACACCATGCCGAACACCTACCTGAAGTATTACCTGTTCCCGGATTACGTCGTCGAGCACGCCAACCCGGCCAGAACGCGCGCCAACGAAGTGATGGATCACCGCGAGAAGCACGTGTTCAGCGCCTGCCGGGCAATTATTAAGGCAGGAAATT
>NZ_JBOGBT010000033.1:0-56362 GCF_051656365.1 Silvania sp.
CTACCCTGTCTTCCAGGCAGTAAAATATACCGACACCCGCCAGAGCAAGCTCTACTCCCATTGTGGTCTCGTTTACACAAACCTGTCCCTTTACATCGACAGAGAAATACTCGTCTGCTTTCCTGAACTCCCAGTTATAAATCGTTCCCTGACCTGTCCTGATCTGGATGCAGGAATGGCTGCGAAGATCATCAGGCATGACGGGCTGGGATCGTCGGTAAAGATAGCGTGGTGATGCCACTGCGACCCATTTGAGGTCAGGCCCTAAACGCACGGCAACCAGGTCTTCCGGTACGGTTCCGCCAAATCGAATCCCCGCATCAAACCCTTCAGAGACAATGTCGACCATTTTGTCATCCACACTGATTTCCACTTCTACTTCGGGATACTGACTTAAAAACTTAGGCAGGTATTTTGCCATTATCAGGCGTGCACCATCAGAGAGAACGTTAAGCCTCAGCCGTCCCAGCGGCCGATCGCGCATCTTGTTAATTTCGTCGAGGGCATCGCCAATTTCCCTGAAGCCCACATCAAGACGCAGAGCGAGACTGGCACCGGCTTCTGTAGGGGCGACTGTTCTGCTAGTCCGGTTGAGCAACCTGACGCCAAGGCGTGCCTCAAGATTTCGGATTGCATGACTGAGCGCAGAGGTGGTAATGCCAAGTTCTACGGCTGCTTTCGTGAAACTGCGCAATCGTTCAACAATACGAAAAGCATTCAGGTCGGCAAGGTCGCTACGTGAAAGCCGGGATATGGGTCTGGCGGGCATAATGCTTTCATCCATTTGTGATTTTTATTCAATGCTTTGATGAAAAAAATTGAATTGTGGCGGTTAACTCAGATGTTAAGTTTAGATTTATTCACAAATAAGATGCAAGCGATGCTGTTTTAAACAAACTGAATTGTCTCAACTACACCGGAGATCGACGAATGTTTCATGTATGGACGCTACTGCCAGCAGTATATGTGTGCTGGCGCTTTATCAAATTACTCACCATAAGCTTTAAAGCTAAGTTGCTGCTTGGTGTAGTGGCATTAACCGCGTGCGAATATCACTTACTCAGCCGAATGATTTTCGGAACCATGTTTTCCCCTGAACTTCCCGAACCTGTCATGCTTATGCTGGGCTGGGGATTTGGCAGCGTGATCTTTCTTGCATTAATGCTGTTGCTTCAGGACATCCTGTTAGTTATCTCAGGAAAATTTTTTGGCCGTCCGCTGTCAGGCAGGAATAGCGTCAGGATGGCTATGCTTTGCATATCGACAGTCCTTTCTGCGGTAGGGGTTTATAACGCAGTGCAAGTTCCGGAAGTTCACCGCTTAGAAATAAGGCTAAAAAAACTTCCTCGTGAATTCGACGGATTTACCGTTGTCCAGCTGACAGATATCCATACAAGCCGCCTCCTGACAGGCAGGTGGGTACAGGAAGTTGTAGATAAAACCGATGCGCTTCATCCAGACCTGATCGTGGTTACCGGGGACATGGCCGATGGCACTGTTTCCGCTCGTAAAGCTGACGTATCTCCACTGGCCTCTTTGAAGGCACCTTACGGGATATATGCTGTTACCGGTAATCACGAATATTATTTCAATGCGGATGCATGGATAAAAGAATATTCACGTCTTGGCTTTCGCTTTTTGATGAATAATCAGGTCCGGCTGACAAAGGATGATGCAACCATCGTCCTGGCGGGCGTGAACGATGATATCGGATCGCAGTATGGCGGTACAGGGCCTGACCTGAGCAAAACAATGAGCGGATTGTCAGGAAATGAAGCCGTTATTCTGCTGGATCACCGCCCCGGCAATGCGGCACGAAGCGCCCAGGCTGGAGTCAGCCTGCAACTCTCTGGTCACACCCACGGTGGCATGATCCGCGGACTCGATATTGCCGCTGGCCCCGTGAATAACGGATTTGTTTCAGGCCTATACCAGATCGGTGATATGACACTTTACGTCAGTAACGGTACAGGGCTGTGGAATGGTTTCCCCCTTCGTCTCGGCAAACCTTCGGAAATAACGCTCATTACGCTGCGTTCAGAAAGTTGAGTCGTTATAGGTTGAATTAAATTCAATAAAGCACCGGATTTATCTCAACAATTATCGACAATCCCTGCTTTATAGTGCACTTGATTTCAACTATATCACTGCATTATCGCTTATTGCCTCCAAGGTAAACGATAACATCAGCTTAATTAGCTGGGGACTGCTGCTCCGAAGGTACAGCAGTTTATTTTTAATGGTTCAACGGATACCTGCAGTGATTAATTATTGTTAACGGAGATACTCAGGTAATGTCTGAACGAACTGAAAGTCAGATTCAGGAGAGAGCGAATGCTCCTTCTGGGCTGTTTCCTGCCATGCTCGCCCTGGGTGCAGGCGGACTGTGCATAGGAACAGGCGAGTTTGCGCCCATGAGCCTGCTTCCTGACCTCGCACAAGGAACTCATGTTTCGGTGCCTGCCGCAGGCGGATATATCAGTGCCTATGCGGCTGGAGTGGTTATCGGTGCGCCGATGATTGCTGTTGCGGCGGCAAGACTTCCTCGCAAGGCACTGCTTATGATATTGCTGCTGATAGCCCTGCTTGGATATGCATGTAGTGCAGCTGCCTGGAGCTACACGTCAATGCTGACGGCCAGATTCATCGCCGGTCTGCCTCACGGTGCCTGGTATGGCGTGGCCGCGCTGGTTGCAGCCTCTATGGTTCCCGCTGGACAGAAGGCACGTTATATCGGGTATGTGATGCTTGGACTGGCCGTTGCCAATGTGGCAGGCGTAC
Source organism: Silvania sp. (assembly GCF_051656365.1). Classification (NCBI taxonomy): domain Bacteria; kingdom Pseudomonadati; phylum Pseudomonadota; class Gammaproteobacteria; order Enterobacterales; family Enterobacteriaceae; genus Silvania; species Silvania sp. The sequence continues at coordinate 2,782 of NZ_JBOGBT010000033.1, forward strand.
CGCTGGTCACCTGGGCCGGACAGTCTCTGGGATGGCGTGTTTCATTTATGATCGTCTCTGCCGGTCTGGTGGCGACCGGTGTACTGGTATCCCTGTTTATCCCTGAGGTGGCCGCAGATAAGAAATCCTCACCATTGAAAGAACTGGGTGCACTACGTCGTCCGCAGGTGCTGATGACATTTGCAGTGGCTTCAGTAGGCTTTGCCGGGATGTTCGCCGTTTACAGTTTCATCACCCCTGCCCTGACGGAAGTAAGTGGTTTTAATATGGCTGCCGTTCCTCTGATCCTTGTACTTTGGGGAGTGGGAATGGTCACAGGTAACATTATCGGCGGAAGGCTGGCGGACCGGGCCCTGATCCCCGCGATTTACGGGATGCTGGTCTGGAACCTGATTATGCTTGTTCTTTTTGCACTCGTCGCGCAATGGAAATTCCCTGCGCTGATTGCACTCTTCTTACTCGGCAACGGCTTTGCGCTGGTTCCGGCGCTTCAGTCACACATGATGAATATTGCAGGTGATGCCCAGACACTGGCGTCATCCCTGACGCACAGCGCTTTTAATATTTCAAATGCTCTGGGCGCGGCCTTTGGCGGGCTTGCCATTGCGGCAGGCGGATCGTGGATCTCAACTGGATGGGTGGGCGCCGCCTTCGCTGTGATTGCGCTTGTCCTGATGTATCTATCAGTTCATATCACCAGAAGGAGTCAGTTTTGAGTAAATCTGTCATCAAACCAGGTCGTGTGGCGGTTATTACCGGTGCGGCAAAAGGGATTGGTGCCGCAGCGGCACGACGCTTCGCCCGTGAGGGCATGCGACTGAGTCTGTTTGACCGCGATCGTGAGGCGCTGGAGTCCTTAGCCAGGACGTTGAGGGCTGAATGTTGCATTGTCTCAGGCGACGTCACGAGTGAGCAGGACCTGTTACGTTTGCGTGATACTACGCTGACTGCCTTCGGTGAAATCTCCCTGCTGATGAATAATGCGGGGATCAAGCAAGGCGGAGGCCCCTGGGATAACCCCTCAGACTGGCGCATTCAGCTTGAAACCAATCTGCTTTCAGTGGTGAACATGCAACATCTGTTTGTGCCTGTCATGCTGGACTCAAACAATAATGCAGCCATTGTTAACCTGGGCTCAAAAGAAGGAATCACAACCCCCCCGGGTAATGCGGCATACAGCGTAGCTAAAGCCGGGATGAGGGTGCTGACGGAGCAGTTGGCGCACGACCTCAGAATGAGAGCAGGCGGCAGAGTCACGGCACACCTGCTGGTTCCGGGGTATACGTGGACTGACATGAACTTTCCCGGCATGCAGGAGAATAAGGATCAGAAACCTGATGAAGCATGGACGGCAGATCAGGTCATCGCATATTTCATTGGACGTTATGAAAGAGGCGACTTTTACATTATCTGCCCGGATAACGCCGTCACGCCGGAGATGGATGCCAGACGTATTGCCTGGTCATACCATGATATTCTCGATAACCGGCCTGCACTGTCCCGCTGGCATCCGGACTGGAAAAATGCATTCAACGAATGGATGAAAAAATAAATCCCTGATTAAGAAACGGCTTGAATAATGAGCCGTTTTTTCTGTCGCGTTTATATGATCCTGTTGAAGGAAAAAGAATGAAGATCACTCAGAATCCTTTTAACTCTTTTTGCAATCAGACTCCTTTATCAACACTACTGATATGCTGGGCTGCTATCCGTCATTTAAATCGGCATTTGTGACTGCAAATGATAAATCGCAACTTCCGCTTTTCGCTCGCAGCAGTCCTGCAGGCGGACGATGACAACTAAAACGCTCATCCGCCAAAATACCATCAGGCCCCCGCCACAAATGCATCACTAAAGCCTGTTCCTCGGGTCGATCACTTCATCCCTGCGCACGCCGGGCCAGCCAGGCTCCCCAGAACAGGCTGGAAAAGAAGCGTACGGGATCCTCAAAGCCCGCGTCGCTAAGCAAGGCAAAAACGGCATTTTCCGACAGAGGTGGCTCTGCGCCCTGCAAAATTTTGTTCATTTTAGACTGGATCTCTTCCGCCCCCGCGCCGTTCATTCGCCAGCGATTTGCCCATGCCGCCATCAGCAAAGGTTGCGAAGCATACGCGCGATAGTTTCCCGCAACGACCAGCGGTGCGCCCGGTTTGAGACGCATGGCAATCTGGGCCAGAATATCGTGCTTCGCCTCATCTCCAGGTAGATGGTGCAGGACGCCGATCATGATGGCGGCATCAAACGCGGGGGAAGCATCCAAATCTTCGAGCGCACCGAGAACGGTTTCAACCCGGTTTGCCACCCCAGCTCCGGCTACATTCGCGCGAGCAAGTTCCAGCATCGGTTGCGAGGGGTCGACGGCGACAAAAGACCAGTGCGGCTCCAGTGTCGCAGAGGCGATGATTTCACCAGCCGTTCCTCCGGCACCTACCACTAACACACGCGCAGGCTTTCCTTCTCCCACTGCAGCTGAGAGCATGCAGGCAGAAAGTTCGTGGCAGGCATCATATCCGGCCAGGGCAATCCGGCTTTGTTGTGCGTATTCCCCTGCGCGAGTAGCGTCGAATTTAGCGGCAGAATCTTGTGTCATGGCTTCTCCAGTCAATCGTTTAGGTCATCATATGGCGTTGAAGTAGAATAAAAGATTCACGGTAAGGGAGTTTGAGAAAAGCATGATTGAAAGTCTGAATATGCCACGAAGATATGACCGGTTGACCGCCTTCCTGAAAGCCTTCCCCCTGCGGGTGGAGCATTGCGATTCGACCACTTCGGCGAACCTTCTTATCATCGATACCAATGGCACGGGCGAACCGAGCCATTTGCTCTACCGTGCCAGATCGTCAGGCAGCTTGCCCCTCGGGGCAACGTTATGCGCTGCCGCCAGGGTTGATTTCGGCGGTAGCGCTAATCCCCTGGTCGGTGCATTGCCAGACGAGCTTTGCTTTTCCATGGACGAGATGCCGCAATTACGTAGCCTGGCAGAGCTCATCGTCGCGGAGATCGACGTTGCCCGTTGCGGTGGCGGCACCGTGCAGACACGCCTGTGTGAGGTCGTCGTGGTGTTAGCCATTAGGCGAGCCATAGCGAGGGGAACCGTTAATGCGGGATTATTAGCGGGGCTTGCCCACCCCAGGCTGCATATGAGTCTTGTCGCTATGCACGATGATCCAGCGCGCAAGTGGCAGATCCCCGATCTCTCCACTATCGCGGGAATTTCCCGTGCGCAGTTTATTGAAGTCTTCAAGAAAACCGTCGGAGAACCACCCGGTGCGTATTTGACCAGTTGGCGTTTAGCCCTGGGGGCAGCCAATTTGCGATCCGGCCGAAGCGTCAAATCAGCCGCCGCGATGGTTGGCTTTGGCAGTGCCGAGGCCTTTTCTCGCGCCTTTATGCGTAAATTCGGCTACTCACCGGGCAAGTGTAAATTAGGCGGAGATAATGACGAAGGAAGCAATCTAACACCCGGCATGGAGTAATAGCGTGCTCGATGGATTGGGTCAACGTCTTGCCGCACTGTCTAACACAACAGCATTAATTTGGTGAAAGCTGGTCAACTCGATAATGCCTCGAAAGGTCAGAATGGCTCAACGCCGTCCAGGTGTTAGTTAACGCTTTATGATTTTGTGATCTGGCCATTTATGCTCAGTGCAGGGATGATTTCAGTTTTTCAATAAAAACATTTACACGCATTGGAAGATGTCGATTCGTAGGCAGTAAAGCCCAGACGGAGAGATGCTGAGGCAGGACATCTGACAAGCTGACTTCCACCAGTTTTCCTTCTGCGATCTCTTTTTTCACATCCCACAAAGTTAGCTGCGCCAGACCCAGCCCCTGTATACAAAGCTCCCTGACGCCTTCCACATTACTGGAGCTGAAACGCCCGTCGACGCTCATGCTGGTACTTTGCCCTTGTGATTCAAACGTCCACTGCAGAACATTTGTCAATCGCAGACAGTTGTGAAAGGCAAGGTCATTCAACACCTGTGGCACCCCGAACTCCCTCAGGTAAACCGGTGAGGCGCAAACTACCCTCGGATTATCTGAGATCTTTCTGGCAATCAAACTGGAATCCCGCAGGGGAGCCACGCGAATGGCCACATCGATACCCCGCCCAACGATATCAACAACGTCTTCGGTCAGTTGTAAATCAATACGTAAGTCCGGATTTTCACTGAGCAGTGCCGGTACAAGAGGCAAAATATTGCGCCGGCCAAAACCCGATGGCGCAGTCACTCTCAGCAAACCCGAGGCCCCCTTTGAATCCGGTGAAAACAATGCCCTGGCCCCCTCCTCCGTTTCGATAAGTGCGCGGGCATAAGGCAGAAACTCGGTGCCTTCCTGCGTCAGTGAGACTGAACGCGTAGTTCTCTGCAGTAAACGGGTTCCGAGCTCCTGCTCCAGACTGGCCAGCCGCCGGGAGACGGCCATCGGCGAGATATCTAATCGTCGGGCAGCCTGTGTCAGACTGCTTGTTTCCGTAATAATGAGGAAGAGATGAACATCGTTCAGGTTCATATGATTTCCATAATTTTCTGTCGTTCAGTGACTGGCGTTGAGCAATGAACTGAATATTTTACAGCACCATTATAACGATTACCGATATACAGGCTTATCACCTTAACGCATTTATGCTTTTTTTCGCGCATATTATATTCACTCCTGAACTTAATTGATTATCAGGAGGAGCCAGTGAGCTCATCAACTCTGTTTAACGAATACTCTATTGGCAATATGCTGCTTAAGAACCGACTTGTCGTTGCCCCTATGACGCGCGTGACCGCTTCGGAGGACGGGATTGCCAGCCCGCGAATGAAGGTTTACTACCAGGATTTTGCCCGGGGGGGATTTGCATTAACCATTACTGAAGGTATCTACATCGACAAAGCCTGGTCTCAGACTTACGCCTTCCAGGCAGGGCTGGTCAGTAGCGAACAGGCTATTGCATGGCATGCTGTCACCGATGCGGTGCATCAGCAGGGTGGACGCATCTTTGCTCAGCTTCAGCATTCAGGCGCGTTGTCCCAGGGTAACTATTACCTGGACGGAACGGTCGCACCCTCAGCCGTACGCCCGGTCGGGAAGCAGTTGCCGTTTTATCGGGGTGAAGGGGAATACCGTATTCCGCGCGAACTGACTGAGGAAGACATTCAGGGAATTATTGGGAGTTTTGCCGAAGCAGCTTCCCGTGCTGTTTGTGAAGCCGGTTTTGATGGTGTTGAGATTCACGGTGCTAATGGCTATCTCCTGGATCAGTTCTTTACCGACTATGCCAATCATCGTACCGATAAATGGGGGGGTAGCATCGCTGGCCGCCTCAGTCTTAGCCTGGCGGTTATCAAAGCCGTGCGCGAGCGCGTGGGTAAAGACGTCCCCGTAGGGATCCGCATTTCTCAGGGTAAAGTGAATGATTTTTATCATAAATGGGCGAATGGAGAAGATGATGCACGAATCGTCTTTACGCTGCTTGCTGAATCAGGCATAGACTTCATTCACCTGACTGAGTATGAGGCCTGGCAACCGGCATTTGAAGGTAACCCGCTGTCTCTGGTCGCCCTTGCCCGCAAATATGCGCCAGAGATGACGATCATCGCCAACGGTAGCCTCCATAACGTAGTCCGTGCAGAAGACGTTATTCAGGCCGGTGCCAATTTTATCGCGCTGGGGCGTGGAGCGCTGGCTAACCATGACTGGCCGGAGCGTGTCCGCCAGGGACTGGACACACGGGAATTTGATAGTGCCATTTTGGGCCCCATTGCCGACATTAAAGATTCTGAACTCCCGGCATGAGGAGTGGGTGGACACGCTGAAGGGTGTTAAACCGAAAATCATATCAAGTAAGAAGCATCTGCCAGTTTGAATCATGTATTTAAAAAGGGGTCTTTCAGACCCCTTTAGGTGAGTCTAACTTCGCATTTACATTACTGATGTCCGCTTCGCTCAAAGCAGCTCGTCAACTCATGCCTGCAAAAAAAAAGCTTAGCGTAGGATATTTGCCGTTTCCCGGGCAGCCCCCTTTTTCTTTGGCGTGCAGGGAGAAATACAAAAATTGAGGCTCATTTGCGAGGAACTATTGATCCCTCAATGCGTTACTCAATCCTTTTCACATCAGGATGTTTCCCGGTTGCGGCTTCGTGAAAAATATCATCCAGCCAGCCGGGGATCTCGCTTTCGGTCAGATCGTCAGGAATGATGACCTCGTAAAGCCGGGAAAACTTTCGTTCGGTCAGGTCAACGCGGAAGACTAACCAGCGTTCATCGTCACGCTTAACCCCTATATATCGACCAAACACGTCGTAAATCATCATGACCTACCTCACTCAGCCAGTGCGTAATTTAATGCCTTTGATCAACCCGCCCACCCTACATACAATCGCTTACGTATAGTGACCTGTGCCGACATTAACCAGAGATATAACGGACTTAAGAGGCTACTAATGACATTTGAAGAGAAAAAAAACAAGGCGCTGCCCAGCTGGAAAAACCTTATCTAATCAGACATCCGCCCAAAAATACCGCCCAATATTTAGGCAAAATAACGACATACGGCAAAGCGTGATCCCCGCACTCACAAAATAGAAACGGCGGTGCTATTTTTACAAAACAATAAACCATAAAAGGATAACCTTATGATCTCCCGCACTCTTCCTCTGTGGGCCGCTGCTGCTGTCGTCGGTATTTTGCCGCTTCATTCTGCACAGGCGGCAAGTTCCGTGAAGTTCCCCGATAAAGTCTGTGATGTTACCCAGTACGGCGCAGAGGGGCATCGACTGCAAATTGCGCTCAATACCGAGGCCATTCAAAAGGCAATTGATGACTGCGCGGCTGCGGGGGGCGGTACTGTGCTGGTGCCCAAGGGCAACTTTTTAACCAACCCGCTGTTCCTGAAGAATAATATTCAGTTAAAGCTGGAGAAAGATGCCACCCTGGTGGCCTCCACTGAAGTCGCCGCGTATCGCGCAGATGAAAAAACCAAATACGCCGAAGCGGAAAATGGCTGGCTGCCGTTTATCAGCGTCGCCGATGCACAAAACGTCGCGATTGTCGGCGAAGGCACCATCGACGGTCAGGGTGCGGTGTGGTGGGAACGCTGGCGGGAAAACATCCGCGCCACCGGCAAAAAAGGCGGTACCGATCGGCCACGACTGATCTACATCACGCGCTCGCACAACGTGCTGATCGACGGCGTCACCCTCACCCATTCGCCGAGCTTCCACGTGGTGACCCGCTACGCCCGCGATGTGGATATCAACGGCACGCGCATTCTCTCCCCATGGCATGCGCCCAATACCGACGCCATCGATCCTATCGACAGCCAGAATATTCGCATCACCAACAACTACATCGATTGCAATGACGATCATATCGCCATCAAAGCCGAAAAAGCCGACCCTCGCTTCCCGGATGGCGTGGTAGATAACATCTATATCGCCAATAACACCCTGAAACAGGGGCGCGGGATCTCCATCGGCAGTGAAAGCGCGGGCGGGGTCAATAACGTGCTGGTGGAAAACAACACCTTTGAAGGCTCGATGTACGGCATCCGTATCAAGAGCCCGCGCGGTAAAGGCGGCGAAGTGAAAAACATCGTTTACCGCAACACCAAAATGCACAACGTCGAGGTGCCGCTGGTCTTCTCTGCCTATTACAAAGCCGCGCCGATTGTCGAGGCCGAAGTCGATCAGTTGCTGAAGGCGGGCGGATTTACCCTCGGCGAGCAGATCTATCCGCCGGACAGCGATCCAAAACAGCCGTTCGACAAATACAAAACCCCGCATTTCAGTAATATCACCGTCGAGAACTTAACCTCCACCGGCGACAGCAAAGCGGCCGCCTATATTATCGGCACGCCGGAAGCCCCGCTCAGCGGTTTCCATTTTACCAACGTCAATATTGAGGCCGCCCAGGGCCTGCGTATCCGCAACGCCGAACTGGAGACCAAAGGACTGACCTTGACCGTGAAAGAGGGGCCGGCGATTAAGAAAGATGCCGGCGCGATCGTTCACGAATAAGTGTTAACAACGGCTGCGTGCGGGCAAAACGCGCGCAGTCTGTCATACGGTCCAAATGCACTCAGCCCGACGCGATATCAAACTACACTAGATTCACACGGTTTGGTTTAACGCAGGGAACTGACTCATGAGCCTGATTAACAGGATCCAGCTATTTCTTTGGCGAAAGTATTTACCCTGGTTACAGCGCAATGGCGCGGAGAAAGGCACCCCTCACGACTACTATTCGGTTTTTATTCAGGACACGACCAACACCCGCTACCGGTATAAAACCTTACAAGACGATCAAAACACCCTGGTCTTGTCTGTTTTGCTCCAGCAGACAGAGGTGAATAAAAACATCGCTGACCTGACTGAAATGGAATCGGAGATCGTTCACTATAAAAAGAATTATTCACTCCGTTATAACAGCATTCTTCTTTTTGCCCTCGACCGCACTCTGAAAATTATTACCTTGAAAACGGCCATCGCGCGGATTAAAGGCTGGCTGGTATCGGGCTTAAAATCAGATAAAGAGACCATCAGCCGGGATCGCTTTAACCTGCTCCGCCTGCTGGTCGCGCATTATGTTAATCAACGTCCATCGCGCGCATCGTCCGGGTTTAGCCTCGATGAGGTGATCACGCTCCTGCATGGGACGCTGTGGTATACACACATTAAAAATGAACCCTTCAGACGGAAGATAACGCTGCTGCTTGAGTCCCTGGTTATCACCGGTGACTTAACCGAACGCCAGGGCAGCTATTATGTTCAGGGTCAGGCGATCACCACCCTCGTGGAGCACGAAAAAGAAGAACGTCGTGTAATACAGCAGCAGAAGATGCATAAAAATATTGTCCGCTTTATGCTGGTTATCACTGTCGCCACTCTGCTTATCATTCTTGTGCTGCTTGCCATGGCCGGGATTGTCGATCTCCATGCCATCTGGCAAAAGATCCTGCAAATTAAGCCCGTCAGATTTCTGCTAAAGTTAATTTAACATTGCTGGCCGACTGACAAACCTGAAAGGAAATAACCATGCTTTCTAAACCGATCGTTATCGTTGCCGCGTTATTATTTTCCGTTAGCGTGCAGGCCAACGCCCTTTATGCAGAAAATAAGACCGACCCACAAACTCAGATCGTCACGACGGACGCAACATTAAAAACAGAACCTAAGGGCGAGTCTGAGCACGAGAGCGTGGTGTTGTTAGCGCAGGGCATGAGCGGGTTTCTGACTTTCTAGCAAAAAGCCGCCACTCCATCACGAAGTGGCGGCTTTTCATTAAAACTGATAGCTGTAGTTCAGGCTGGCAAACCACAGATAAGGATTATCGTAGCTCCCTTTTAACAGTTCCGGCGACTGGACGCGGGACGATTGCATATGCAGATACGAAACCGCGAAGCCGACGTTACTTTGCGGCGTCACCTGATATTGTGCCCCGGTGGCAAAGCGCCACTCATCCCCGGTCGGTAAAGAGAGCGCGACGTCGCTCTGCGATTCATAGATCGAACTGTCAAACGCCACCCCGGCATTCACCCGCCACTGCTCTGTCGGGCGGTACTGCACCCCCAATGCCGTATGCCAGGTGTCCTTGAGACGGTTGGTCTTATCGAGATCCTGCCCGACCACCGAGATTTGCGGGCTGCCAAACTGGCTCCAGTCCTGCCAGCCCAGATCGCCCATTACCGACCACTGTTTATTGAGGTCATGCACCAGGCTGAGCATAATTTGCTGCGGGGCCTGCACCTGGGCCGATATCGGCAGATCGTATTCGACGTTCGGCAAATTCGGGAAGCGGGCTTTGGCATCAATATTAAAGTCATATTTGGTTCTGCTGTTCCAGGTTAATCCCGCCCGGGTCTGGTCGGTAAGTTCCATTAATAACCCTAGCCGGTAGCTCATCGCCCAGTCGTGATCTTTTTCAGTTTTATCATCCCCGGCAACGTTGCGGGTCAGTGACAGGAGACCGTAGTTAACGTTGACCGAACCGCCCAGCGAGACTTTGTCGCTCAGCTTATAGGCCAGCGACGGACTTAACGTCAGGGCGACCATGGCGCTTTTCTTGAGCAGCCGATCCCCGGCCCAGTTACCGTAGTCGGTCGCCAGGCCATAGTTACCGTACATCCCGATACCGGCATAAAAATCATCATTCAACTTTTGTGCGTAAAAGCCGCTGGCGTTCGGAAACACGTTCATGATATCGCCGGGACTTTGTCGGCCATTCTCATCATCAAGCTGATACGAAATATCCCCGTCCATCGCCTGCAGTCCGCCGGTAAACATGTGGTCCGGGAGCCGCGTCATCCCGGCCGGGTTGGTGACAATGGTAGAGGCATCCTGGGCGCGTGCCGCCTGCCCCGCCCCGGCCAGCGCGGTATCTTCGGTGCCAATTTCATAAAAATAGAGCCCGCTGGCGTAAGTTGTGGGGGATAAAAACAGACCGAGACAAACCAGTGTAGATTTATTCATTTGCCACCTGCTTGTTTGCGTTATTGATATCGTGCGCTCACCGCTGCGCTGAATTTAGCTATTTCTGAAACCGACTCAGCTGGGTTTTATCCGCCTCCTCTGCCTGAGTTGCCAGAGGCTGGAACTGAGACGGACCATAAAATGTTGTGGGTGGCGGGAGTGATTCCATCGACGCCCCCGGATAAATTTGCAGCTCGCCGAGACGCGACAATTGATATCCCGCGACTACGCTGGGCAGCGTGAGCATATACGGCGGTGTTTTTTCGTACGCCACCGGAGTCGGCAGCCGATTGTGGTCGAGATTATAGTTACGCTTCAGGACCAGGAATTTATCCGGCACCCGGCGTTTGCTGTTCCACCAGTCGCCGTCCAGCTCGCGGAACTTCCGTTCGGTTTCAGTGTGGGTAGCGACCCCAAGCTGCAGCAGCGCATGGTGTAATTCCGCATCCATCGCCGCGTTATAGGCCTCCACCGTGCCAGCCTTGCCCTGCAAAATCACGTTGATGGCGAGCCGCGCGCCTAACAGGTTGGAATACAAATCTTCCGGCGAAAACGCGGAAATCTCTTCTGAAAAGCCGGGAACCGACTGGAAACCGTACCACTGGGCTATCTCGTGCCACTGGGCCAGCTGAAACGCCAGATGCCCCGCCAGCCAGGCCGCCAGCGTGTAGCGCTCGGACATAGAAGATGGCGGTGTAAACGCATTGAGCTGTAGTCTGCGCACGCCCAACTCTTCACTGTAAAAATAGCGCCAGCGCTGGCCCAGTTCCGGCAGCAGGCGGGAGAAGATATACAGCGTGTTATCGGCGGTATCGCGCACATGGGCGATATCAATAAAGCCGCCGCGACGGGTGTAAATCAGGCCGTCTTTTTCTTCACTGAGCCCGACGATATTTTTAACCGCCCCGAGCGCGCTGTCGTTGTAGTGATGGCGGCCCAGCGTCTGCAGGGTAAGGACGTTACCAATCTGATACACCGGGATCGGAACCCCCACGGCACGAACGTGAAGGTCGTAGCCAAACGCGCAGCACGGGCGTAACGATTCCGGTGGTGCCAACTGGCTGACCACCGGGTACACCTTACCCGCGCGCTTGATGGGGAACAGATCCGCATCCGCACAGGCGAAACCCGCCACCAGCCATAACAGCATCAACCCTTTCCCCATTCAGAACGCCTCCGCAACCTGAAAATAAAACCCTGCACTCTCTTTGCCGAACCCCAGATCCAGACGTACGTTCATCGCCGGTTTGACCTCAAAGCGGTATCCCACCCCGACGGTAGGCAACAGGGGATGATCGTCCAGCGCGCGGATGTTATGCCCCAGCGCTCCCGCCCCCAGCCACAGCACATACCCGTGCCGCCAGTTCAGCTTGCGACGGTACTCCACCTGCCCGCTGACCACGTCGTTATCCCGGTAACGGCCCTGATAGTAGCCGCGCATCCGCCGATCGTCCCCGGCCATCGACAGCCGATCCCAGGGCACATCGCCGCGGGTAAAACGGCCCCACAGATCGAAGGCCAGCACCGCCTTTTCGTTCAGCGAGTGGTAATAATCGTACTGCAGCTCGGTGGCGTTGAAATGGCTGTCAGACCCCACCGACGGGTCGAACCAGGTGTATTCCACTTTTAAAAAATGCCCGCGCTGGGGCCGGGTGATCACATCCCGGGAGTCGTAATGCAGACTGATGCTGGCCCCTGATGCCAGAGGCGACGTCCCGGCGTCATAGCGCGTAAATGTGTCATCCGGTCGCGGATCGTCCACATCCGCCTGCAGGGTCGAAACGTCCCAGCCCGCCCCGAGGTACAGGTTTTGCACCACCTCCCGCAGGACGACCGGGTGCACGCGGATGGCGTTACTGGTGTACTGCTGTTCATTACCCTGCGCCGCGTCGTAACCAATTCCCCAGAACCCCGTCGGCACCCGGTTCACCGACCCGTCGATGAACAGCCGCCAGCGATCGTCGGTAAAAAAGGTGTAACTGTTCAGCCCTAACCCTAATGCGCCGCTGGAACTCACATACCCGGTAAACGACAGCGATGAGTTCTGGGTGGTGGTGTCATTCGGATCAACCCGGTAAATCCCCGCCACCGCCATTCCCAGCCCCAGCCGCAGCTCCGGGGTATAAAAGGGTCCCGGCAGCACGCTCCAGTTTATGCCCTTCTCGGGATCGTACTGATTATCGGCCCCCAGTTTACCGAGCAGTTGATCCACGGATTTTTGGTCCAGCGCCACCGCCGCAGATGGCCATGCCGTCAGCGTCAGGGACAGTGCCAGCACGACGCGGCAGGCCGCCATCAGAAACGGTACTCTCCCGCCACAAAGAAGCTGTTGCGCTGGTTAAAGCCGAACTCGGTAAGGACGTTAAAGTTCGGCGTCATTTCGAACTGGGTGCCAATCAGCATATTCCACGGCGAGGTCAGCTTCTGCTTCACGTCAAACCGCCCGTCACCACTCTGGTTGACGGAATTAATCAGCGGCTGCAGTTCGGCGGGCATATGCAGATCCGCCAGGCTGCCGCGGAACTCCTGCTGCACGTCCTGGTACATGGTGCCCAGCCACACCCCAAGGTGAGACTGTCCCGCCGGGCCCTGGAAGCTGAAGCGATACCCCACCCGTGGTGAAACTGTCAGCGCCGAGATTTTTCCATCAAGGATGTCGAAATCGGTACGGGTGTAGTTGGTATCCACCAGCGCAAACCAGTTCTGATAGCCGCCAGCAAGGGTGATCCCGGTGCCCCAGGTGGTGCCTTTGAAGTCGAGAATAAAATCGATATCCTGCAGTTCGCCGCTCTGATACAGCTGATGCACCGACGAGGCAATCACCCGGTCCACGCCGGTATAGCGCGAGGGATCCGCATCGACAGAGACGTTCGACACCGACGAACCGCGGGTATGGCCGACGATGCCGTAAATATTGAGAAACGGAAACACCCACATATCGAGGCGCAGGTTTTCCGTTTTGCTCTGCTCCCGCGTGTGCCCGGCATCAATGTTGAACATATCGGTCGGGATGGCGTGATTCCCCAACGCCAGGCCGGAAAAACCGATGCTGTCGACGTCAATGTTCTGGCGCATATTCATGTAATTAATCCCGATGCCAAAGGGCAACGGAATGGAATACCCCCGCGCCCTCGCCTCATCCCCCCAGATGGGAAAGGTGCGCTCTTCGCTCTCCGCCGCGCAGGCCACGCCCGAGACCAGCAGTAACGGCACCATCGTATTAGTCCATCTCATTGACCCTCCTCATTGATATCTCGCGCCATTACAGGCCAGAGCCCACGTTGAAATAGACCGCCTGCTCGTGATCGCTGAAGGCCACATCCACGCCGGTATGCAGCCCGTACTCACGGGCGATCAGATAGCGAAATCCGGAACCCCAGGCCACTTCGGCACGGTGATACAGATCGCCGGTACTTCCGGCGGCGCTGCCTGCGCCGACAAATCCCTGAACAATCCAGCGTGGCGCCACCTGCCAGCCAAGCTGCGCCTGAACGGTACTGACCGCATCGTCCTGATAGCGATAGCTGGAGATACCGCGCAACTTGATGTAGGGCCGCGCCATCGGCGGCAGGTGCGCATCCTGCTGAGACAACATTTGATAGTTTCCGGCCAGCGACAGGGTCCAGGTTGGGTTCAACGGCAGGAAGAACTTGCCGTCGAGCGTCAGCAAATCGTAGCGGTAATCCCCACCGAGAAACTGGCCGTAAAACTGGTATTCACCGCTCAGGGCGACGCCGTTTCCCGGCCAGAAGAAGTTATCGGTAGTGTCATATTCCGCGACGATCCCTAAGCCCGAAGTGGTGCTGCTCTCGCCCAGCACCTGCTGCCAGAGGCGGTCAATCACGGGGTTGTTCTTGGCCGAGATATCCATCTTTGCCCAGAACTGGGACGCGCCGACAAACACCGGGGAATCCCCCACCCGGAACAGCAGCTTTTGTGTGCCGCCATAGCCCTGGGTTTCGGTATTGATGGCTTTGTTGCGGCTAAAACCCGTGACATCACCGGAATAGATATCGAGATTGATATCGGCATACCCGGCTGCAATCAGATAGCGAATGTGGTCATCCTGCCAGGTGCGACGGTGCCCGCCGCCAACAAACCAGGTGCCGTTTTCGGTGCCGCCACCGCCAAAGGCGCTCATCGCCGGAGGAATAAACTGCCCGTCCACCTGCTTGCCTTTGCCGTGCAGAAACAGGCCAAACAGCCCGCCGCCATAGCCGATGGCCGGCTCGGTGATCACCACCGGGATCGGCAGAAAGCCATACGGGTTCTCCTGCAACTGACGGCTCATATCGAACATCCCGTCCTCGGGGTCGAACAGATCAACGGCCTGCACCTGGCCGCAGAGAAGCAGCAGCATCAGCAGCGTTCTGTTCAAGGCGTTTTCCCTTCAGGCGGCGTGGCAGGCGCGGTGTACCAGTTTTCTTTCGCCACCATCACCGCGCCTTCGGGCTGCATCACGAAGTTCGGCGACATGATCTGGATATTGAATTCGTTAAACACATCCTGAATATGGCTGTGAAGCTCATTGCGCGCCGCTGCCAGCGACTGCCCCGGCAGGAGCCGGACCTGCAACTCATACGAGATGTACCAGTCCATCAGCCCCAGTTGACGCACCAGCGGAGGCACGGAAAGGTCGATGCCTGCGGCCCGTTTGGCGGCCAGCTCCAGCATGGCGTGAACCTGGCGCCACGGGGTGTCGTAGCCGATGGTGACGCCCACCGTCAGGTTGATGCCCCCCTCCGGATTGAGCGCGCTCAGGTTAGTGATTTTGCCGCTCACCACCACCGCATTCGGTACCGTGACGACGTAATTTTCGCGGGTGATGATTTTGGTGGCGAGCATACCAATCTCACTCACCAGCCCTTCGTTGTCGGCCACCCGAATCACGTCGCCTTTGCGCAGCGCGCGGGAATAGATCAGCACCAGCCCGCTCATGGCGTGGTTCATCACCCCCGCCGAGCCCAGGGTCAGCATTAAGCCAAAGAAGACGCTGATGCCCTTAAAGGCCAGCGAGTTGGCACCGGGCAGGAAGGGATACGCCGCCGAAAGGGCGAACAGCCACACCACCACCGAGATCAGTTTACGCGTGGCACCGACCGTTTCAGGGTGAATGCCCGGCAGCTGCAAACGCCCGGCTTCCACCTGATTGAGCACCACTTTCAGCAGTTTGAGGATAAAGGCGGTAATCAGGAAGATGATCAGGACAATCATGATCCCCGGGAAAGCAGAGGCAATCGACAGGGCGATCCCCCGCAGGACGCGGATCGTCCAGTCGCCCAATGACGCCCCCCAGACGCGCGTCCAGGGGAACAGGCTGAACACCCAACTTAGCCAGGCGTAAAACGCGAGGATACCCAGTAAAATCATTAACAGGGCATACAGGCGCGTTTCGATGGCACCAATAAAGCGCCGCCAGCGCTGGGGCACCCAGCTACGATTCTCCAGAATGCGTCGCCGATAAAAGCGCCGCACCACGCGCCAGGAGCGCCAGGCGCCATACCAGAAGAGTACCAGTGCCAGCACACCCGCCACCGTTTTCAGCGTGGACAACGCGAGCCAGCCCGAATCATATTGATCGCGCAGGGCCGTGCGCTGGGCTTCCATCCGTGTCAGCACGCGCTGGGCAGCCTGATCGAGAGTCAGATCATCGCCTTCATCCAGATCCGCTTGCGCCAGCAGCATCACCGGTTTGCCGTTCATGACAATCAGCCTTCCCTGCTGGTTGTAGCGGGTGATCGGCACAATTTTCAGCGGTTCGCGTAAATCTGCCTCGGTGAAGTTGCGCAGCGTATTGCGGATACGCAATACCCGCTCTTCCGGGGTGGTGAGGCCAAACTTCGCCTGCAGCATCACTATCGGCTGGTGGAAGATGTAAACGGTGCGGGCGCGCTCCTGCTCAGTCGGCTGCTGGCGCGGTTCCGCCGCCTGCGGCGAAAAGGCCAGTGACGCGAGAAAACACGTTAATAAAGCGAGCAGGATCCTTTTCATCACCACCACCCAAACGCGACATTATTGTTATTTTTCAGGCCACCCACGCCACGGATGGCCTGTGCTTTTTAGAGCGTAGTCCAGCGTTTCGCTTTCGCCATCACCCTCAGAAACGGATCTTCATCCCCAGCGACGCAGAGATGTCCGCATCAAGGCTGGTTTTACCGCTGTTATCCCAGGTTTTGCCCACTTCGGTGTAGGCCTGGACGTCGTCCGTCACCGTCCAGGTGGCGCCAATTGCCGCTTCGGTGGCGGCGAACTGCTGGTTCGCTTTCAGGGTGGTTTTGCCATCGCTGTTGGCGGTATTGCGGTAAGTCACTTCGTCCTGGCCGTCGGTCAGCTCCTGCCAGTAGTTCACCCGTACGTAAGGTTTTACTTTGCCGTAGTGAGTGTCGTAGTCGGCGGTAAGACGCGCGCCGAGTCGGCCAATCACCGCGCTGTCGGCATTGACGCTGACCCGGGTTTTCGCGGCATCGTTGAGCGTCACGTCGTCAAAGTTGCTCCACTGCCAGATCAGCTGCGCCTGGGGCTCCAGCGCCCAGCCGGTGTCGCCGAAGTACCAGGGTTTGCCCACCTCCACCGACGCGGTAATGGTGTTGCCATCCGGGTGGTAGGTTTGATGATCGGTCATGTTTTTCAGATCAACCGAGTGATAGCCATACTGCAGAACGTTATCGACGTAGAAGCCGTCGGTATCGGTCCAGGTGGCATACCCGCCGAGGTATGTCGAGAAGGTAGAGTTGTACGCCGCCCCGCCGCTCATGCCGGTGTTGCCATCAATCGAACTGTCGATGTCCATAAAGGTGGTGTACAGCCCGGCGCGCCATTTATCGTTTTGCCACAGATCGAGCCCCATCTGCATCCCGCTGTACTGGCTGTGGCTGGTGCTGCTGGTCGCATCATCCAGGGTCTGATCGATGGTTTTGGTCAGGTAACGGGCCCAGAAGCGCCCCTCCTGATCCGCCGGATTGTCGGCCCGATACGGCTGCTCGTCGCCCTGACGCAGGTGCAGGGTACCGAGCACAAACAGATCGGCCTGGCGGATAATTGACGGCAGAGTGTCAAAGCCCGGCACGTCCGGGCGATAGCCCGCACGCAGGAACCAGTCCTCGCCCGCGCCGTTGAGATCCCCGGCGAAGAGCTGGTACTCCCAGGCTCCCGCCGTCAGGTAATCGGACCCGATATTAAAGGCATCTTTGGTGGTTTGCGCGGTGGTGACGCCGCCGTTAATCGCCTCGACCACCAGTATGCCGTCGCCTTCGGTCGGTTCCCCAAGCTGGCTGACGTCGATATCCAGCAGCGTGCTGCCGCTGGCAGAGCCGCCGTCGATCACCAGATGGTCCGCTACCCCTGGGCTGTTCTGCCTGGCGGCAATTTTCAGCGTCCCGTCAAGGCCAACGTAATCGCCTGCCACCGTCAGGGTCGATCCGACGTTGCCGCCGCGCAGATTGACCGTCCCCTGGTTCACCAGGTTGGCCACGGTCTGGTTATGCCCGCCGGTATCGAGTGTGCCGTTGCTGCTGACGATATGGCTGGAGGTGCTACTGAACCGGTTGATCCCCCCCGCCAGTAAGGTGCCATTTTCCACCAGTGTGTAGCCGGTCCATTTATTGAGGCCATTCAGCACCGTGGTGCCTTCGCCGCGCTGTATAAAATCACCGGTACCGGTAATGATGCCGTTAAGTTCCAGGGTATTGGCACGGTTAACGACCAGGGTGGCCAGATTCACCACGTTACCCAGCACGCTGCCGCGGGTGCCGCCGTCGCCCAACTGCAGAGTGCCGTTGCGGATGGTGGTTTCACCCTGGAAGCTGCTGTCCTGGGTCAGGGTCAACACGCCATCGCCCTGTTTGGCCAGATTGCCGCTGCCGCTCACCGCCGTCAGGAGCGAAACATCATTGCCGTTGGTATCAATCGCGCCGCCGTCACCGGCGAGCGTCACTTCACGGGCGGTATCAAACGCCGCACCGTAGCGCAGGGTACCGCCGCTCAGGACGATCGCCGTGCCCGCCGCGCCGAGGTTCGCATCGCCGGAGACCTGCAGCACACCGTCGCTGAGGGTGGTCCCGCCCTGATACGTGTTGTTGCCATTGAGTACCAGGGTGCCGAGGTCGGTTTTGTTCAGCCCGCCGCTGCCCACAATTTGCGAGTTAAGGGTGGCGGTATACCCCGCCCCGCGCAGCGTGCCGTCCCCGACGCGAATGATCGTATCGGCAGTATCGGTGGTGATCACCCCGTCGTTAATCACGTAGCCGTCGGTCATAAACTGCGCGCCGCTGATGGTCACCGCCCCGAGGCTGTTATCGACGCTAACGTTACCGGACTCGCCGCCAAACACCGCGAAGGCACCATCGCTGAACGGGGTGTTAAAGGCCCCTTCAGGGGAGGTCTGATCGGTGGTCCAGTTGTCGTTGCCGTTGCTGTTTTGCCAGATGCCGTTACCGCCATCGATTGTGTCGTTGTTTTTCAACGAACCGCCTTCGCCGCCAAAGCCGTCCCAGAAGCGCATGGTGTAGCCGCTACGGTTGACCAGGTTCACCTGCCCGTCGATCGAGGTCTGGACATACAGATCGTCCGCCGCTGCTGGCGCGGTGCCGATCTGCAGAATGTTGTTGGTCAGCGCGCCGCTATAGTCGATCACCCGATAGACGCCGACGTCAAAATTCCCGCCCGGGGTCTGGGTAATATTGAGCGTGCCATCGAGATTCAGATCGCCGTTCACCGTCAGGAGATCGTTCAGCGCCCCGCCCGGCGTACCGGATTGCCCGAACTGGAAGTCCAGCTGCGCGTTTTGCGCCAGCGTCAGACTGCCCATCGTCAGTTCCCCGACGCTGCCGAGCGTCGCGCCTGGGGTCAGATGGCCATTGTCGGCCACGCTGACGCTGCCGCCTAAGGTCCCGGCCCCGCCCAGCGTGGCTTCGGCGACTACATTGGTTGCCCCGGTAGCAGCACTCTGATCGCCGTTCACCAGCAGCACGCCCTGCTGCACCGAGGTCGCGCCGGAATAGCTGTTATCCCCGGTTAAGGTCAGCGTGCCGCTGCCAGTTTTCACCAGCCCGCCGCCGTTGCCGCTGATAAGCCCGCTGATAGTGTCTGCCAGCCCGAGGTTGCCTTCGGTCAGCGTCGCGCTGCCAAGATTGACGTTACCGGCCCCGGACAGGGAGCCGATGGCGGTGTTGCCTGCGGAATCGACCAGCGAAACGGTGCCCCCCGCGAGGTTAGCAATGCGCGCAGACGCCGCCTGGGCGTTAGCCGCAAAGGCCACGGTGCCGCTGTTGGTGGTCAGGCTGCTGCCCGCGTCGGCATTGCCTGACAGCAGCATCCGCGAACCGGCATCGACGTTAATGTTTGCCGCGCCGCCGCTGCTGATATCCCCCAGTTCAAGCGTCCCGTCAACCAGATTGATGGTGCTGCTGTCTGCCGTCGAGGCATCGTTAAAGGCCAGCGTGGACTCTGTCACCGTGAAAATATGCGACTCTGCCGCGCTGGCGTTGTTGACATTCAGGCGTGCCGCGTCGGTCAACGTGACCGTGCTGTCGGCCCGGCCCAGCGCGCCGGTGGCGTTGGCATTGACGGTCAGGGTGCCCGTGCCGTTTTTGCCGGTAATCGTGGTATCGCCCTGATAGCTGTTGGCGATATTAAGATCCAGCACCCCGTCACTGGTGCCTGTGGAGGTGTCTTTCACCGCCAGCGGGCCGTCGCCACCAATCCCGCCCTGCGGGGTAAACGTATGGCCGTAGACGTCGAAGGTGCCGCCCGCCACGCCATCAAGCACAAACAGGCGCTCGGTGGTGTAATCGGCCCCGCTCTGGAAGGTGGCACCATTTTTAATCAGCACAAAGGTGTCAGCATCGCCGAGGCTGCTGTCTTTCGACACCTGCAGGATGCCATTCCAGATTGCCGTCCCGCCGCTGTACTGATTATCGCCGTTGAGGATCAGACGACCGGGGTCGGTTTTCAGTAGGCGGATCGCACCGTCGTCATTGTTGTCCTGCACCAGATCGACATTAAGGGTAGTAGTGACATCGGCACCCGCTGCGCCGTCGCCCACGCGGATCACAAAGAAACTGTCGCCGTGGGTGCCTCCCACCGCATCGTAGCTGTTATCGGGCGCTCCCGACAGATTGGTGGCGACGATGTGCAGCTGCGAGTCCGGGTTGGCAGGATCGGCCGCCAGCACGTAGCCGTCGGTGGTGAACTGCATCCCGCTGGTAAGGACATCGCCAAAGGCATTGCTGACCAGCACGTTATCGGCCGCCCCCTGGAAGACGGCAAAGGCAGTTTGCGACCAGGGGGCATTGCCCACCCCGTTGACCTGGGTCCAGTTGTTACTGGTCCCGGAAATTAACGCGGTCCAGAAGCCAAATCCGCCGTCAACGATGCCGTTGCCGGAGGTGCCATCGCCGTGGTTGGTGGCATTAAGGTCACCGTCCCAGAACTGGAGTTGATCCGCGGGCTGCGGGAAATCCAGCACCAGATTAACCTGGTTGGCAATGTTGGTCTGAACGGCATACAGCTCGGCGTCGTTCGGCGGCAGCAAGCCAATATCCATGGTGTTGTTGACCAGCGCCCCGCCGTAGTTGAACAGACGATAAACCCCGGGCAGGAAGGTGCCGCCGGCGGTCAGGGCCACATTGACCACGCCGTCGAGGGTCAGATCCCCGGCGACGTTCACCAGATCGTTTAGCGCCCCGCCTGGGGTATAGGCTTCCCCGAGTTGGAACTGGCTGTCGGTGTCATTCGCCAGGGTCAGGTCGCCGTTGATCGTCAGCACCCCGGTGCCGTTGCCCCGGGCATCATCCCCCGGACGCAGCACGGTGCCGGTATTGAACACCACATCGCCCCCCAGCGTGCCGTAGCCGCCGAGGGTGGTGCCGGACTGTACGGTAGTCAGCCCGGTTCCGGTCTGCACACCGTTAACCAGCAAGGTGCCTTGTTCCACGGTGGTCGTTCCGGCATAGCTGTTGTTGCCACCCAGGCGCGTCACGCCGCTGCCCAACTGACGGAAGTCCCCGGATCCGGAAATCACGCCGTTAAGCGCCACATCGTCTGCACGGTTAACCGTTAACAGGCCGTTGTCGGTGATGTTGGTGGTGGTAGACAAACTGCCGGTGGTGCCGCCGTTGCCCAGCGCCAGCTCGGAATCGGGGCCGATCAGCGTATTGCCGGTGTAGGTGTTATCCCCCAGCAATGTCGTATTCCCGCCACCGATACGTTCCATGCCGCCGGAGCCCGAAATCACTCCGCTGTAGGTTTGATCCGCTGCGCCATCAAACGACACCAGGCTGGTAGCACCCGAGGTGGCGATGTTGTACTGGCGTATTGTTGCTTCGCCGCTGGTCATCGCGTTATCGCCGGAGCGTAATGTCGCCCCGTTATTGACGTTGATTTGTGCCGCGCCAGAGAGGGCCAGGTCATTCACCACGCGAATATCCGTTGGATCGCCATCCAGGGTCAGCGTGCTCCAGCCGGTACCGATGTTGGTGCCCTGCGTCAAATCATCTGCCGCCAGCGAGCCTATGTTTGCCGATCCGGAACTGCTGCGGGTGCTGTTAAAGGTCAGCGCGTTGTTGCTGCCGCCTTCGCTCAGCACATGGCCGACGCGCGACAGGCTGACGTTGCCAAAGGTGGCGCTGTCATTGCCATCCGCTCCGGTGAAGGTCACGCCCCCGGCGAATTCCCCCGCCGTAAAACCAAACTGATCATTTCCGCTGCCGAGGGTGATTTCGCCCTGGGTGGTGCCGGCGTTAATTTGCATCACGTCGTTGCCGCTGCCGGTCAACACCACTTGCGCCGTGTCGCTGGCAGCACGCAGCGTGCCGGTGTTGGTAATGGTGTTATTGGCCGTGCCGGAGGCATCGATCACCGTCGCGTCTTCGCTCTGGCTGATGACGGTCCCGGTGTTGGTGACCGTGCGCGCGGCGGCGCTGCCGTTCAGAGCAATCAGCGATTGCGCATTGCTGGTGCTGGTGCTGGTGATAGTGCCGCTGTTGCTGAACGCTGCGCTGTTCTGCGCCAGGATGGTGCTGCCGGTGTCGCTGCTGGTGGTGATAATACCGCTGTTGCTCAGGCTGCTGGCGTTGGTGGCGTCAATCGCCGCCCCCGCCGTTGCGCCCATCGTAATCGAGGTGCCCGAGTTAACGCTGCCGCTGGTGCGCGCGAGGATCCCGGTGCTGTCGGTGCCGTCACCGTTGATGGTGTAGCCGGTGCCGATGGTCAGGTTGCCGCTGGTCTGTGATCCGTCGGCCTGCATAAAGGCAAAGCCACTGCCGCTGCCCGCCACGTTCAGAACGTTACCGCTGCCTTCGGCGCTGAAGGTCACCGCAGTGCGGATCGCCGGGCCATCGCCCGAATTAATCGTCACGTTGTTGAGGTTGATATCACTGGCGCTGGCGTTGTTGTTAATCCCCGCCCCGGTTCCGCTCACGTCGATAGTGGTATTGCTGGCGTTGAAAGAGGACGCCCCGGTACTGTCGATGCGCACCCCGTCCGCACCGTTGCTGGCGGTGATCTGGTTCCCGGTGCCGTTGACGGTGAGCGTCGCTCCGTTGCCTGCCAGCTGCACCGCAGCCAGCCCGCCGTTGGCGGTGACCGTACCGAGCTGACTGACCGTCGCGCCCGCGCCCTGGACCCGCAGGCCGATGTTACCGCTGCCGCCTGCCCCGGATACGGTGATCGCCCCGCTGTTGTTCAGCAGCCCGGCATTCTGAATATCCACGCCAATGTTGTTAGTTCCTGCGACGCTGACCGGGGCGGTCACCGTCGCCTGGCCGTTATCATGCAGGATAATCCCGGTGCTGCTGGTGCCCAGCAGATCGATGGCCGCCCCGGCGTTTAACGTCAGATTACCGAGATAGCCAACGTTGTAGCCCACAATCCCCGACTGCCCGGCCGCCGAGGCGATGGTCGCATCAGAGGTAACAAGCGTTGCCCGCGCGAGGGGATCAATGGTGGCATCGATATTGTAGTTACGACCATCCACCAACACCGCCGTGGTGTTGTTTCCGGCCAGGTTTATGGCCCCGTCGGTGATTGCACCGTTAGCCCCGCCGGTCACTTTGACCCCGACCGCATTGTTGCCGGAGACGGTGATGGTGGCGGCACCGGTGGTTAATTGGGTCGCAACATCATCGGCAGGATCGTCATTGTTCAGGGAATCCACGCCGTTGGCGAAGACCCCGGTGGAGCCTGCTCCGGAGACAATAAGATTGTAACTGCTGCCGGTACCGGTATCGCCGTTAAAGGTCGCTCCGTGATCGACGGCGAACAGAATAGACTGGATTTGCGCGTTATCGGTGATAGTGGCGTTGGTGATATTAATGCTGGCGCCCTGGCCCCAGGCGTAGTAGCCGATTTGCTGCGAGTTCTGGAAAGCCAGCGAGGCATCGGCACCGATGTCGATGGTGGCGTTGCCGCGGGCGTGTACGCCGATTGCCCCTGCCGACAGCAGATTGATGTCTGAGTCGAGTGTGACCTGTGCGCCATGCGTGTTCAGCCCTTCGGCATACACCGCGTAGTTGCGATAGGTATAGGGCTGGGCATCGGTTCCCCCCGCATCCCCGGCCGTACCCACGATGATGTTGCTGGCAGCGGTTGAGTTCAGAGAAGCGTCTGCGGTTTGCGCCAGAACGTTCAGGGCGATGTTGTTGTCGCCATTAACGAAAATCCTGCCGCTGTTGGTGACCACCCCGCCATTGTCTTTCACATACATGCCGTAGTTGGCCGCGGCTGACATCCCGCCGTCTGAAGTGGGCGTTAAGGTACCCAGCACATTCAACTGCCCGCTGTTGGTCACGTCTTCGGTACCGCCGTCAACCAACATCGCGGCGGCGTTGCGGGTTTTAGACTCTAGCGTGATCGTCCCGGTGTTAACCATGTTGCCAAGGCCTGTGGTGTACATCCCGGCAGTTAAATCCCCGCTGCCGACCAGATTAATGGCCTGCGGTACCGCGATGGTGGTGATTGGCGCGCCGCCAATAAAAATGCGCCCGGCGTTGGTGACCGTCCCGGTGGAGTCACTGTAGATCCCGTACCCGCCCGCGCGGCCATCGGGGTTTCGACTGTTGCCGGTGAGGTTAATGATCCCCGTATTGGTGAGCGTACCGTTGTTGCCCACCGCCATCCCCCATGCGGTATGCGACGCGCCGTCCGTGACCGCCACGTTGATAATGCCCTGGTTGTTGAGCGTGGCGTTGGTCAACCCGACCATCCCCACGCTGCCGGCATTGCTCACATTCTGGTTGACGGCATCTTTCTCGAGGAATAACCCCGCGTTAATCACCCCGGTGTTGGTGGCATTACCATAGTTTGCCAGCATGGCGACGGACGTTGGGCTGCTGCCGCTGCTGCGCCAGGCATTGATAGTGCCGTTATTGGTGATAACCCCACCATCAAAGGCCTCCATCACCGCCGACGCACCGTCGACCGCCAGGCTGGAATCTGAGGTGACGGTCCCGGTTGCGCCGTTGCCGTTGGCATAAATCACGCGAAGATAATCTGAGGTCAAGGTGGCGTTGTTGTTGTGGGCCAGCCGGTCTTCCCAGACGTTATAGGTCAAATTTATCTGGGTGCTTTGTGCCTGACCGAGCAGCCCGGTGATGATGCTGTTATAGACCGTCTGCGCTTCAACCGCCGAGTCAATGACTTCCCCGTTCACTTCTGCCCCGGCCGTCAACCAGTACTGAATTTGCGGGCTACCGGCATAGGCGCCCTGCCCGGTGAGGTAGTTATTCACATCCGCAATATCATCTGAGGACGTAATATCAAAATTGCGGGTTCCCAGCTGGATCACCCGTCCGCCGGGCAATTCAGTGTAATTCGGTAACGTCAGGGTGTAGTTGTACTGAGTGCTCTGCGCGCCCACGCTCTGCTCTTGCGTACTCACCACTGCCGCAGGACGGAAATGGATGTAGTTATCAGACTGCCAGTTGACCGCGCTGGTGGCGGAGCCATCCCCGTCGGCGCGGGCCAGGGTAGAGTTTTTGGTCAGCAGATCGAGAGTATTGGCCGTCGCGGCAATCGGCGTGGTGCCGAGGGTGTCAGCGCCGATATTAATATTCGCCGTGCCGCCGTCCGTGCCCACCTCGACAATGCCAAACTGATTCATGATCCGCACGGAGTTGGGGTTATACACCGAGAGCTGCATATTGCCGACGGCGGTGTCGTCAGCGGAGACAAAGGTTGAGGAGTCGTAAATACTGATGACCTGGAAGCTGCCGTCCAGACCTGGCACCTCAACGTTGAGCTCCTGATTTTGCTGCGGGTTGGCCGGGTTTGGCGAGTAGGTAAACTCAGCGATATTGTCGGCGGTAATCGGCGTTACGGCCCCTTGCGAATCGGTCGCCGTGATGGTCAGAATGCGATCCCCTTCCGGGGCAATCGCACCCGGCAGGGCATTTACCACCGCCACGGCCCGGCCGGTAACGCCATTTCCCGTGGTGACATCCGGCATTTGCGGGATCGGGCCGAGAATATTAAGCGTGGTGCCTGGCGAATAATGATTCGGTAAAACCTGATTATCAATGCTGAATGCTATTCCCGTATCGATGACGGTATCAAAATTATAGGCGGGGTCAGTCGGGAATAAATAACTGGGATACGCTGTCGCCCAGTTCACATCATCTGCATACGCCACGCCGGATAAGCCAGAGAGTATTACCGTAACGGCGCTGGGGATTATCAGACGGCGAGGACTTTTTTTGCCGGAGTGCGCGGTAGAGAGTTCGCTGACTGCGACAAAACAGCCTGCAACGTGGCTCCATACATGACGATATATTTTATTCATAACAGACCCTGTTTAATCCATGGGTTTGAAATCGATGGAAATACGGAGAAAAGTTAAGAAACATTCATGGGAGTAGTACGATAAGATTAGCTTAATATTTAATTTTCACGAATAGTCACTATTGAAAAATCAAATAAATTACATTGACGAAGTGCTGATTATAATCTACCTGCGCTAACGTATTAAATACCTTGATCAATTTGAAAACAATTAGCCTGCACGCCTATTTATTTAATTGCGCGTCTCACTTGCCGATTACACACAACGGTTTATATTTTAAAGCAGGTTACAGAATGTAACTTTCGGGAAATTGACAATTTTCGTCGAGCCGCTAAAAGTGCGAGGATGTAAATGAAACTGAAACCTATAGCCAGAGGACTGGCGCTCGCTGGTCTTTTGACCACATTTATTGTTCCAGCGTATGCCGATGTTTCTCCTAAAGACGCCACCGCAGCCACTAAACAAGCCAACGACCAGCTTTATAATCAACTGCCTTTCTCTGACAACACTGACTTTACCGATGCGCATAAAGGCTTTATTGCCGCACTGCCCTCGGAAGTGATTCACGGTGAACAAGGCAATGTGGTCTGGAACCCGCAACAGTACGCCTTTATTAAAGAAGGTGAAAAAGCGCCGGACACCGTTAACCCCAGCCTGTGGCGACAGTCTCAGCTGATTAATATCAGCGGGTTATTTGAAGTCACCGACGGGGTATATCAGATCCGTAACCTCGACCTGTCGAATATGACCATTATCGAAGGGACCACCGGCGTGACCGTCGTTGACCCGCTGGTCTCGGCCGAAACGGCGAAAGTCGGGATGGACCTCTATTTCAAACAACGGGGTAAAAAACCCGTCGTTGCCATTATTTACACCCACAGCCACGTTGACCATTACGGCGGCGTACGCGGCGTGGTCGATGAAGCCGATGTAAAAGCGGGCAAAACCAAAATCTATGCTCCGGCAGGCTTTATGGAAGCCGCCGTGGCAGAAAACATTATGGCCGGAAACGTGATGAGCCGCCGCGCCAGCTATATGTACGGCAACCTGCTGAAACCGGATGCTAAAGGCCAGGTCGGGGCGGGTCTGGGCACCACCACCTCGGCGGGTACAGTGACGCTGATTGCCCCAACCAATATCATCGAGAAAGACGGTCAGAAAGAGACCATCGACGGCCTGACCTATGACTTTATGCTGGCACCGGGCTCAGAAGCCCCGTCAGAAATGCTGTGGTTTATCGAAGAGAAAAAACTGATCGAATCCGCAGAGGATGTGACCCACACCCTGCACAACACCTACTCCCTGCGCGGAGCGAAGATCCGTGAGCCGCTGCCGTGGTCGAAATACATCAACGAAGCGATTGTGCGCTGGGGTGATAAAGCCGAGATCCTGATGGCCCAGCACCACTGGCCGACCTGGGGTAACGAAAACGTCAATAAACTGCTGAAAAGCCAGCGTGACCTGTACCGTTACATCAACGACCAGACCCTGCGCATGGCCAACCAGGGCCTGACCCGGGATGAGATCGCCGCCAACTTCAAACTGCCGGATTCGCTGGCCCACACCTGGGCAAACCGTGGCTACTACGGCTCGGTGAGCCACGATGTGAAAGCCACCTACGTGCTGTATCTCGGCTGGTTTGACGGCAACCCGGCCACCCTCGACGAACTGCCGCCGGAAGAGTCGGCGAAGAAATTCGTTGAGTACATGGGCGGGGCCGATGCCATTCTGCAGAAAGCCAAAACCGACTTCGACCAGGGTAACTACCGCTGGGTGGCACAGGTGGTGAGCAAAGTGGTGTTTGCCGATCCGCAGAACGAGGCCGCGCGTAATCTGGAAGCGGATGCGCTGGAGCAGCTGGGCTACCAGGCGGAATCGGGCCCGTGGCGTAACTTCTACCTCACCGGCGCGCAGGAGCTGCGTAACGGCGTGGTGAAAGGCCCGACCCCGAACACCGCCAGCCCGGATACCGTCCGTGCGATGACCCCGGAGATGTTCTTCGACTATCTGGCGGTGCACATCAACGGCGAGAAAGCGGGTAGTGCTAAGTCGGTGTTTAACATCGATCTCGGCAGCGACGGCGGCAAATATAAGCTGGAGCTGGAAAACGGGGTGCTGAACCACACCGCCAATGCCGAAGCGACGAATGCCGACGCCACCATTACCCTTAGCCGCGACACGCTGAACAAAATCATCCTGAAAGAGACCACCCTGAAACAGGCTGAAGACAGCGGTTCGGTGAAAGTGACCGGCGACGGCACTAAACTCGACACCATGCTCGGGTATATGGATAAGTTCGAGTTCTGGTTCAACATTGTGACACCGTAACTCACTGGCACCCTCGCGCCCTAATCGCGAGGGTGTTATCCCTCTGGCCTGGCTGCGCTATGGCGACAACACCTCCCTTCCTTCTCATCCTGCTGCTCACCTCGATGGCCTTTAGCCCGTCGGGTATCGCTGCGGACGGCCATCGCATCAAGCAACGCGCGGACGCGGTACTGACGCTGATGAGCTATATGGCGATCCCGGATATCACCGCCAGCGATCTGAACATCGGGACCGGCACCAGTGAAAGCAACGAACTCACGGTCACTCAGTTTGGCGGCGGCGCGACGATGGGCGAGACCTTCCCGCTGTACCTTGAAGGCGCGCTGGGCTACAGCCGCTACGATCCGCAATTTCTGATTAGCAATGGGACGGAAACGCGACGGATACCGACCAAATGGAACAGTCTCACTGCGACCGGTGGGATCGGCTGGGATGTTACCCTCTGGCGCGATGGCCGGGGAGGCAATCTGGTGTTGCGCCCGATTGCCAATGTGATGCTCGGCACCATGGCCAGTGATGCCCGCATCGGGGCGTGGGTCATCGACCGACGCACCAACGCTGACTTTGATTTTCTGGACGGGGGGCGCTTAAACGCCTATGGCCTCGGCGGGTCGCTGATGCTCGATTATGAGCTGGTTTCGAAGCCGCAGGATGTGGATATTGAACTGCGCTATTCGGGCATGAAAATAGAGACCTTTGCCAATACCTCCCGCGCCGTTGAAGGGCATGCGAAAGCGCATAATCTGGGCCTGTACCTGCGCCGTCGGGCACCCATCTCCGACTGGACGCTGTTAAAAAGCCCGGTCCGCTACGTGCTGGAAGGGGCACATACCGAATATCTGGGCGACCAGCGCGGTACACTTGGGTTTAACAGCCTGAGTTCGGTCGGCATGGGGATTGAGCTGGACAGCAGCAAATACCCGGTCTTTATCACCCGGACCCGGCTGGTGGCACGCTATATGTTTGGGGAAGACACCAGCGGATACGGGATTGGCCTGGCAATGAGTTTTTAATCTCCGGGTGACTGGGAACATTGCGCCGGGTCAAACACCGTCTTCCAGTCTTTTTGCATATCCACCACCGTCCAGCCTTTCTCTTTTGCCACGGTCAGGCCTTCCACCAGTTTTCCGCTGGCGGGCGGATGGCTGTCGTAGGCATATTCCCGTTTGTCGTCGGTATGGTGAACGATCAGCCCAAAGGTTTTGAAGTCCGGGTTGGCGGCGGTGTACTGCATCATG
The DNA here is from genome assembly GCF_051656365.1 of Silvania sp. NCBI lineage: Bacteria > Pseudomonadati > Pseudomonadota > Gammaproteobacteria > Enterobacterales > Enterobacteriaceae > Silvania > Silvania sp. The sequence continues at coordinate 32,583 of NZ_JBOGBT010000033.1, forward strand.
GCTAAATCGCCGTCGCTATTGCCAAACGCCGCCACCGGGCGTTGCCCCATAAACAGATGAATAGCCACCGGCTTGGCGGCGGCATCGTCGTTGAACGCCCCTTTCATCGTTTTGCGCAGCTGGGTGCCGTTATCGGTCAGGGAAAACTCGCTCAGGGAGAACGATCCGACCACCTGCTCCGGCGGGATGCCGTACATTTTCTGGCTCAACACGCGCATAAAGTCGATGCCACCGCCGGAAATAATCCAGGTTTTGAAGCCGTTGTCGCGCAGGTAGTCCAGCACCTGGCGCATCGGCTGATAGCCCATGCTGTCGTAGCGGCAGCCAAAGCGTTTATCGCGCTGGTTATCTACCCACTGGCTGACGCGCCGGGCGAACTCCTCGGTGGTGATGTCGCTGTGGGTGGCGGCCAGCAGCTGCATCAGCCCTTTTTCACCGGAGGCGGCGACCGCCTTAAGGTCGTTATTCAGCACCGCGCCGAGCACCGGATCGTTCTTCCACTCCGGGTGCTGGGGCGCAAGGCGTTTCACTTCATCCACCGCAAACTGCAGCTGGAAAGTGAGCGGCGCTTCCGGCCACAGGGTGCCGTCGTTATCAAACACCACGTAACGCTTGTCCGGCGGAATATAGGTGGAGCGATCCTGATTGGTGGCATTCTGCACCCACTGCACAATGGCGTTTTTCGCCGCCGTCTCGTTCCAGGCAGAGAGCGGATCCGCCGCCTGAGCGCCGCTCACGGCACCGAACAGCAGCACGCTGAGGACTAACTTATTGTTCATCGTTCACCCCTTTTGTCAGGCGTCAGTTTGGGCAGGTGGACCGGCGCCCAAAAACGACGCCAGATGTGATGGAGATACTTCAGGCTGCGCCACAGCAGGCGTCGCGCCAACCAGACAACCATCGCCAGCGCAACGAAGGCCGCGATAATCAGCGCCGTGCGCCAGTGGTTTTCCGTCGTGGTGCCGCGCAGGGCCGACTCGCTGCCCGCCGCACGCGCCGCCGCCACCTGCAGGGTCGCCCCCGGTAATTCGGCCACCTGCCACTGCTGATGGGTGGTGTCCCACCAGCGCAATTTGACCGGGGGCATAACAATGCTGCCCGCCTGTGACGGCAGATAGCGCAGTTTCTCCACCCGCCGGGCACCGTCGATCTCACCGCGCCCCGACTTGAGCAAGGTATTCTCCGGGGTCAGGCGTTGGGTATCGGTTCCCGGGATCGCATACAGAATTTGCGGGATCTGGGTCGCCGTAATTCCGCCCGCGTCTACCGTCACGGTGCGTTCGACCACATCCCCCGCATGGAGCGTGTCGTCGTTACTGGCGTGAAACTGGGTCATTTTCTGACTCAGGGTTAAGCGGCTGGCGGGCAGGAAACGGTCGGGTTGCTTCACCCCTTGCGGCCAGACGATGGCCTTTTTCAACTCCGGCAGCGGCACGGTGACCGGGGCCTGGCTGGCGGACGTGAGGGTGATTTCCGTGGCCGGGAGCAGCAGTTCGCCCTGATCCCACGCCATTACCTGCCTTTCGAGACGCACCCCGCTCCAGCTGAGGCCGTCTTTATGGCGGCTCAGGAGTTGGTTGGGCAGCGGCGTGGTCATTAACGCCCCGTTTTTAATCTCAAATTCAGGCCATTCCGGCGGCGGGTTAAACCAGCTGTCGGTCCAGAAGGTCACCGCGATGGTCATCGGCTGGCCCGGCGTGACGTGCTCGGGTGCCACCAGTTCGCGGGTGATATCCATCGCCGCCCGGGCAGGCAACACGGCCACTAACAGCAGCAGAAACAAGGCTTTCATGGCGTCGGCTCCGTGGTGGATCGGTACAGGTTTTCCAGCAGGCCGGACGGCGAAACCTCGAGGTTTTCAAACCACTGATTCACCTGCGGGCTGCTGCTGGCAACAGGCTGGATATCCTTTTGATTGACCCCCTGACCTTTCTTCAGATCGTTTTTGATCTCGTCGGGCTTGTAGTCCTGCTCTTTGCCCTGCGCCCCCTGCCGGTCGCGCTCTTTCTGCCTCAGTTCCATGATGATGCTGGCAATTGCGGCGCGATTGCGCTGCGCCATCGCCCAGTCCGGGCGCAGGCTTAAGGCGCGATCGTAACTGTTCAGCGCCTGCTGCCACTGTTTTTGCTGGGCGTAACTGTTGCCAAGCCACAGCAGGGTGTCGGGTGTTTGTGGTGCCTGACGAAACGCCGAGGCGGCGGCAACATAGTCTTCGGCGCGATAGTACGCAATCCCCTGCCAGAGCGGATCCCGGAAGCGTTGCGCCGCCTGTTGATAGTCGCCGTGGTTAAAGGCGATTTGCCCCTGCATATCCGGGCGGATCCACGCATCCTGCCAGGCCGCCTGGCTCTGGGGGGCATACAGCAGCGGCATCAGCACCACCAGCCAGCAAATCAGCTGTCGCCGCCCGAACAGCAATAACAGCAGCATCGGGATCACCAGCAGATAGCCGCTGTTTTTCCAGTGCAGATCGCCCCGGGCGTTATTCTGCGCCGCCACCGACTGCTGAATGTGGCTGGCAATGACCGCCAGATCGCTGTCGTCGCTGGTCACCAGCGTCACCGGAATGCCGCTATCGCGGAGTTGACTGAAGCGCTCGACGTTAAGGCGGGTGTCTATTCCGCGCTGGGCGTAACTTTCCGGCAATTCCCCGCCGCGTGCCGTACCCGGCACCCAGATCTGGATCGGCATTTTTTGCTGCGCCAGCCAGTCGGCATCCTGCATAGAGAGGGTATCGGCCACCAGGATGATGTTGCGCGGTGCATCGGGAGATTCAGGCATGTTTTTCAGCGCCAGTTCCAGCGCCTGCTTCAGACCGGAGCCAACGCCCGCGGGTAGCAGACCGGGGGTTTGCGCATGCAAAAACAGGGAGTAAAAGGTCGGGTCGCTGGTCAGCGGCGTGGTGAGGTACGCGCTGGCGTTGTATACCACCAGCCCAAAATGGGTGCCCGTCGAGCGCGACATTAGCTGCATGATTTTGCTCTGCATCCGCTGATGACGACTGGGGGCCAGATCCTGCGCGTACATCGCCGGATCCTGCTGCAGTATCACCATCAGATTGCTTTGCGGCGTCAGAGCGGCGGGCAGTTCGCGCTGCCAGGTGGGGCCGGCCAGCGCGATCACGCCCAGCGCGCACAGCCACGGCAGCACCCGGGTCAGGCGTTTTTTGCGCCCGATTATCAGCGCCCGGGCAAAGGGTTTGTCCATAATCTGCAGCCAGGCGCTGCGCTGACCGCTGGCCACAAACCACAGCAAACCGCACAGGAGAAGACCGGTTAACCACCAGGGATGGGTGAAGTGAAAATCACTCATGCTGTTTTCTCCCGAATAAATCGCCCAACAGCGAGCAATATCAGTAGCCCCAGCGCCAGCAGCAGCGGCCACTGGAACAGCGGCAGATGCCACGACCAGCCAATCGACTTCACCTGTACCGGGGTCATGGCGTCGATCTCTTTCCAGACGCTGTCCAGCGCAGCCCCGCTATTGGCGGCGGTCCAGGCTTTGCCCCCGGTAATCTGCGCAATATTCTGCATCAGGGACAGATCGACTTTGTCGTCGCCGGTACTATTCGGGTCGCCAAAGGCAATGGTGTGTACCTGAACGTGGTGGTCGGCAGCCAGCTGCGCCGCCAGCGCCGGTGCCAGCTGCGAGGCCGTATCGTTGCCGTCGGTGAGCAGGATCGCCAGTTTGCTGGCGTCGGTATGGGTCGTGCTGTCGAGCAGCTTCACGCCCACGCCCAGCGCATCGCCGATGGCCGTTTGCTGGCCGATCATGCCAGGTGCCAGCTGGTCAATGCGCGTTTGCAGGGCCTGTTTATCTTCGCTGACCGGTGCAAAAGGCCAGGCCTGGCTGGCAAAAATCACCAGCCCGATGCGGTCGGTTTTGCGGCCTGCCACAAATTTTCTGACAGAATCCTGGACTGCCTGCAGGCGCGTCTCGCCGCCCTGAACGTCGTTTTTGGCCATTGAGCCGGAGACATCCAGAATCAGCACCAGGTCGCGCATTGGCTTCTGGATATGCTGCGGCGGGGTCAGGTACTCCGGGCGACACAGGGCGATAACCAGCAGGATCCACACCAGCCAGAACAACAGGCTGGAGACTTTGCTGACGCGAACCGGCTGGCTGTTTAGCTTCAGCTCGTCAATCAGTTCCGGTAAAAAGGGAACGCGCACCTGCTCATTCACTTCGCGATCCTGCGACAAGAAATAGCGCCCGATCAGCGGCAGAAAAATCAGTACCCCCGCCCATGGCCAGGCGAAATCAATGCGGCTCAGCAACTCAGACATAGGGCAGCGTCTCCAGCCAGTGTTTAAGCTGAACCTGCAGACGCGCGCTGTGGCGGGCGTCGAGCTGGTTGTCGGGCTGGCAATATTTCGCGTTCAGCTGCTGACGCAGATCGGGGTCGATTGCCACCTGCTGCAAAAATTGTTCGGGGGAAAGGGTGTGGCTCAGCGCAGTGCGCGGCTGGTGCATCAGCAGGATGCGTTTGATCAACGCCAGCCAGCTGTCCACGCTGTGCGGGTGTTGCAGGGCGGCCAGCGCTTCTCGCCGCCACGCGTTGCGTCGCCAGCGGGCAAAGCGGAACAGCGCCAACACCAGCACGGCGATAAGTATCGCCCCGCCCGTCAGCCACCAGCCGGGGGGCAACGGCAGCCAGGAAATAGTCGGGGGGAGCGCCGGAACGGCAAGCTCCGGCACGCTAAAGCCTTTCTCCAGCATTCAGACTCCCTTTTGTAGCTGTTTGATCAGATCCTGGGCGACCACAATCTGATTGACGCGCACACCGAGTCGCGTCAGGCGATTTTCGAGACGCGCCAGCCGGGCAGTGATGCTCTGCTGGATCGCCTCCTGCAGATGCGGTGACAGGGAAAACGCCGCGTCATGCCCCTGATAGCGGGCAGCCAGGTCGCCGTGCGACGGCAGCCGCAGATGCAGATCGTCAAGGGTGACAAAGGCGCTGATCTCGCAGCGGCGTCGTAGGGCGGCGAGTAGCGCTTCACCGGCAGGATCCAGATCGTGAAAATCACTGACTACCGCCACCCACGCGCCGCTGGGGATCAGCTGACTGGCGCGTTGCAGCACGTGAGTTAAGGTGACGGAGGCCGGGACATCTTCGGGATAGCGTCCGGGCAGCGCCTGGTTGTAGCGCAGCACATCGTCCAGTACCGCGTGTAAATTGCTGGCAGGCGAGCGGCATTTTTGCAGGCTGAGATCGTCGTCGCTGAACACCAGGCTGCCGATGCGGTCGCCGTCGTGCCAGCTTCGCCAGGCCAACAGCCCGGCAATGTTGGCGGCGGCGACGGATTTGGTCTGCCCACGGGTGGAAAAGTACATATCCAGCCGCTGGTCGACAATCAGAAACACCGGGCGCTCGCGCTCTTCGTTATACAGGCGGATCCACGGCGTTCGCAGGCGCGCCGTGGCTTGCCAGTCAATCAGGCGCACGTCGTCCCCGGGCTGATAGCGGCGCAGACTGTCAAAATTCAATCCCCGCCCCTGCTGGCGGGAGACGCGTTCACCGGCCAGCGCCCCAGGCGGGATCTGCCCCGGCGGGTTCGACAGCAGCCGGGCAGCACCTGCCAACGCCATTAAGGTTTCGCGATCGACCTGCAATGGGCTGCCCATTACGCCACCACGGCGTCGAGCAGCATACGTACAATGTCATCCGGCGAGCAGTTATCGGCATTGGCCTGATAGCTCAGCATCAGACGATGGCGCAACACCGCCGGAGCAACTTTTTGAACATCTTCCGGCATCACCGCGTCGCGCCCTTCCAGCCAGGCCAGCGCCCGGCCGCAGCGATCCAGTGCCAGGGTGCCGCGCGGGCTGACGCCAATCGAGATGTAACCCGCCAGCGTATCGCTGACCGCCTGCGGATGGCGGGTCATGTTCACCAGATTGACAATGTAATTTTCGACGGTCGGCGCAACGTAAATGGCCGAGATCTCCTGCCAGCAGCTGGCGATATCCTGTTGGGACAGCATCAGAGTGTCGGGCTGGGCAGCGGCAGGCTCCGTGCTTTGCGCCTGATATTTTTGCTGCTGTTCGGCACGCACCATCTGCATCACTTTCTGTTCATTCTCGCCGGACGGGTAATCCACCAGCACTTTCATCAGGAAACGGTCAAGCTGGGCTTCCGGCAGCGGCCAGGTGCCCTCCTGATCCACCGGGTTTTGCGTCGCCAGCACCATAAATACGCCGGGCAGCGGCCAGGTTTTGCCGGCCACGGTGACGTGGCGCTCTTCCATTGCCTCCAGCAGCGCGGACTGCACACGCGCCGAGGCGCGGTTTATCTCATCTGCCAGAATGATATTGCCGAACACCGGCCCCGGACGGAAACGAAACTGATCTTCCTCGCGGGTGGCGTTTTGCTGGTAAATCTCACTGCCGGTGATATCTGACGGCAGCAGATCCGGGGTGAACTGAATGCGGCGAAAATCCCCTTCCACATGGCGGGCCAGCTCGCGCACCGCGCGGGTTTTTGCCAGCCCCGGCAGCCCTTCGAGCAGCACGTGGCCGTCGCACAGCAGGGCCACAATCAGCATCCGCACCAGCGCTTCCTGGCCTAACACCTGTTGATTCATGCGCTGCTCAAGCTGCAGCAGCTTTTCTCTGTTGGTCATTTGCGCAATCCCGTGAAGTCACGTTTCAAAAGCGTGGCGAGACCGACGAGGATCGGCTCGGCATAGTTGAAGAAAGCTTTGATGCCAGGACACAGATAATTAAGGCCAGCTTCACCGTCCGGGGTGCGGACAATGCGGTTTTTCGGGCACTCCCCCCAGCACAATTTCAGGTATGGGCACTGCTTACAGTAGTCCGGCAGGGTCTCTTTTTTGCCTAATCCAAAGGCTTTCTGGCGCTCGGAAAAGGCCATATGCGCCAGTTTGGTGTCGGCGATATTGCCGATCTGGTATTCCGGGTAGACATAGTGGTCGCAGGAGTAGATATCGCCGTTTTTCTCTACCGCCAGCCCTTTGCCGCAGAATTCCGAGGCGGTACAGATTTGAGCTGGCATCCCCATGGTTTGCGCCACCGCCGTTTCGAACAGGTTCACCTGCACACGGCCCAAATCGTTATTGACCCACTCCTCGAACACCGTTTTCAGGAAGGTGCCCCAGTCATCGGGATCGACTGACCAGTCGGTGACGATCGAATCTAAATCGCCCGGCCGCGCGCGGCGGGAGCCGGTCACCGGGATGGTTTCATCACGCCAGAACTGCGGCGCAGTGACTTTAAAATCGACGGGTTCAACGCAGGGGTTGAACTGCACGTAGGTCGCACCCAGCTCCCGGGTGACGAACCGGTACACCTCCAGTGGGAAACGCGCGTTGGTGCGGTTGACCGTCACCAGCGCGTTAAACGGCACCTTGTACTTTTTAAGCGCTTCGACGCCCTTCATCACTTTATCGAAGGTTGGTTTGCCGCTGCGCGTCACGCGGTAGCGGTCGTGCAGTTCTCGTGGGCCATCGATCGACAGTCCCACCAGAAAGCGATGCTCTTTAAGAAATTCCGCCCACTTATCGTTAATCAGCACACCGTTGGTTTGTAAGTCATTTTCAATGCGCTGACCGGGTTTCTGATACTGCTTCTGGAATTTAACCACTTTTTCATAAAACTCGAGCCCCATTAAGGTCGGCTCACCGCCCTGCCAGGAGAACACCACCTGCTCGCCATCCTGACCGTCGATGTACTGGCGGATAAAGTTTTCTAATACGTCGTCGCTCATGCCGGTGTGCCGGTCCTGATGCAGCAGCTCTTCTTTGTGCAGATAAAAACAGTATGAACAGTCGAGATTACAGGTCGAGCCTGTGGGTTTCGCCATCACATGGAAGCGTCTTTTATACTCTGGCCCCTTGCCGTCGTACTTCTCGGCAGACGGTAACGCTTTAACCGGCAACGTGGTGCTGTACTTCATCGCGAACCCCCGATTACCGGGTGGTTGCCCACCCGGGTTATGACAGCAATTAGTTACTCTTCGCGCCTTGCTCAATCAGCGACTGGACGTCGGACACGGTGAATGAACCTGGTTTCTGACGCGGCGGGAACTCCTGGAAGCTTTGCAGCATATCGCCTACGTATTTCTGCGCCCCACCCAGCAGGAACAGACGGCTGTAGAACCAGCTGTTGTAGTCCATACCGGTATCGCCTTTTTCAAGCGGGTCGATTTCCAGATCGAAAATCATCGGCACACGCAGCTTGGTAAACGGATAGCGCCAGACGTCCATGCCGGTGTGTTCCTGGATCATAAAGTGCGCTTTCCAGCGGCCGTAACGGATGGCCAGCAGATCACCGTCATCGCTCCAGTAGAAGAACTCTTTACGCGGGTCTTCGCCTTTACCCTGCAGGAAGTCGAGTTGGTTATACCCATCGAGGTGAACTTTGTAGGTCATCGAGGTGGTTTTGTAGCCTTTTAACAACTGCTCTTTGATATCCGGAACGCCAGCGGCTGCCACCAGGGTTGGGAACCAGTCGTTGCTGCCGAAGATATCGTTGATCAGCGTCCCCGGCTGGATATGGCCTGGCCAGCGGATCATCGCCGGGACGCGGAAGCCCCCTTCCCAGCCGGTGTTTTTCTCACCGCGGAATGGCGTCATCCCCGAATCAGGCCAGGTCGCGAGCATCGGGCCGTTATCGGTGGTGTACACCACGATGGTGTTATCTTCGATGCCGAGATCTTTAATCTTCTTCAGCACCTCGCCTACCGTCTTATCATGCTCAACCATGCCGTCGGCATAGGTTCCAAGCCCCGTTGCCCCGATGCTGGCATCCTTCAGGTGGGTTTTGTTGTGCATGCGGGTGGTGTTGTACCAGGTAAAGAAAGGCTTACCGGCTTTAACCTGACGTTCCATAAAGTCGTTGTTGGCGGCCAGGGTTTCATCATCCACGGTGCCCATACGTTTGATGGTGAGTGGCCCGGTATCTTCAATTTTGCCGTCGGCGCTGCTCTTAATCACGCCGCGTGGGCCAAACTGTTTACGGTATTCCGGATCTTTCGGGTAATCCGGGTTTTCAGGTTCTTCTTCAGCATTCAGGTGATAAAGGTTACCGAGGAATTCATCAAAACCGTGGGCGGTCGGCAGGAATTCATCCCGATCGCCGAGGTGGTTTTTACCAAACTGCCCGGTGGCGTAGCCCAGCTGTTTAAGGATATTGGCGATGGTAGGATCGTCTTTGCTCAGTCCCTGCGGCGCACCCGGCATCCCCACTTTGCTCATCCCGGTACGGAACGGCATTTGTCCGGTAATAAATGACGAACGTCCTGCGGTGGAGCTTTGTTCGGCATAATACGATGTGAACTTCGCACCTTCATTGGCAATACTGTCAATATTCGGGGTCTTATAACCCATAGTACCTTGGTTATAAGTGCTTATATTCCAATAACCGACATCATCACCAAAAATGACAACAATGTTAGGCTTCGTATTCTGTTGTTCTGGAGCAGTGGTGGTAGGCGTAGCGGGCGCTGCATAGGCTGCTGTGATTGCACTCGATGCAAGTGTAAGCATACTGGCCAACACTGTCCGCTTAAATGGAACGGTCTTGAGCATGGTGGAACTCCTTTCATTAGAGGCAAAAAAAGTATAGGAAACATATTCCTGATGCGATGCGTAATTCATTTAAAAATAAATATCAGTTAGCCCGCTAATGAAGTGTTTTATTCAGGAAGCCATGCCCGTCCCCTGGCGGGAAAGATGTAATTTTGAATTCCATTTCACTGACATAAGGCAGGCGCTGCGATTAATTTCCCCGGTTATGTCAGTTATTCAGGAGAGTACATGGAAATTCAGGCGGTTCCGGGCGTAAGGCATAAGCCTTCGTTCGATAAGGGATAGGGTTCCTGTTATTGACGAAATCAGACAGCATTGCCGCTGTTTGCTAATTATTGCAGCAATGCCTTAGTAACAACTCATTGAACTCACAGCGCTAAATAAAGGTTACGTTGCCGGTGATTAACTGCGTTAAGCGCAGAATCAAAGGCAACGGATATTTGACCTGGTCAGATTTTTGCCTGATTTACCCGCTCTGACAGCGCCTGATGGCTCTCTTTTCGTTCGCTGTAGCGATCGGCAAGGTAACCGGTTTGTCCCTTGAGCAGCAGCGTGATTTTAAACAACTCCTCGGCGACATCGACGATACGATCGTACCAGGATGAGGGTTTCATGCGCCCGTTCTCATCGAATTCCTGCCAGGCTTTGGCCACTGAGGACTGGTTGGGGATAGTAAACATCCGCATCCATCTGCCCAGAATGCGCATCTGGTTTACAGCATTGAACGACTGCGAACCGCCACAGACCTGCATTACTGCAAGGGTTTTTCCCTGAGAAGGTCGAACCGCGCCTTCACTTAAGGGTATCCAGTCGATCTGCGCCTTCATAACCGCGCTCATAGCCCCGTGCCGTTCCGGGGAGCTCCACACCATTCCGTCACACCATCTGACCAAACCACGTAGTTCGGTGACTTTAGGATGCGTGTCCGGGGCATCATCAGGCAGAGGCAAACCGGAGGGGTTAAAGAGTTTCACCTCCGCGCCCATCGCCGTCAGCAGGCGCCCTGCTTCCTCTGCGGCAAAGCGGCTGTAGGAACGCTCCCTAACGGAGCCATACAGGATCAGGATCCGTGGCGGCTCCTGCAGGTGGAGCCGTCCAGCGATATGTTGATCAAAGCATTCAGTATTCAGGGCCGGAAATTGTTCCATTTTTCTCCTCCGGAGAGAACAGGTGATTTCAAAATAAATACATATGATTTACCATATGTATATTCTAAAGGGAACGGAGTGAAAAATGCTACAACCTGTTCAGCTTTTCAAAATTCTGTCGGATGAAACACGACTCGCCATCGTCATGCTTCTCCGGGAGTCCGGAGAACTGTGCGTCTGCGATATCTGCGCGGCCACCTCTGAATCGCAGCCCAAAATCTCGCGACATATGGCTATCCTTCGCGAGGCTCAGCTGGTTCTTGACCGTCGGGAAGGCAAATGGATCCACTATCGTCTGTCACCCCACATACCGGCGTGGGCAGCGGAGACAATCACGACGTCCTGGCAGTGTCTGCGTGAGGACGTGCGTGAATGGCTGGAAAAATCAGCCTGCACCTCCTGCTGAGACAGGTAAATACATTTACATAATCATATATGATGGAGTCTGAGATGCTTTTGGCAGGGAGTATATTTTTACTGACGCTGGTACTGGTGATCTGGCAGCCCAGAGGCCTGAGCATTGGCTGGAGCGCGAGTATCGGGGCTGTGCTGGCTCTGGGAACCGGTGTCATCGATATTGCTGATATTCCCGTTGTCTGGAATATCGTCTGGAACGCGACAGCGGCATTTATTGCGGTGATCATTATCAGCCTGCTGCTCGATGAGTCCGGTTTCTTTGAATGGGCCGCACTGCATGTCTCCCGCTGGGGTAACGGGCGTGGCCGCCTGCTTTTTACCTGGATAGTGTTGCTCGGTGCCGCTGTTGCTGCGTTGTTTGCCAATGACGGTGCCGCGCTTATCCTGACGCCGATTGTGATTGCGATGCTACTCGCACTGGGGTTCAGCCAGGGCACGATGCTGGCCTTTGTCATGGCCGCAGGATTTATTGCGGATACGGCCAGCCTGCCGCTCATTGTTTCTAACCTGGTGAATATCGTCTCAGCGGATTTCTTCGGTCTGGGCTTTACGCAGTACGCCTCTATTATGATCCCCGTGGATGTGGCAGCGATTGTGGCCACGCTGGTTATGCTGCATCTCTTCTTCCGTAGGGATATTCCGGCCTCGTATGACGTTTCTCTGCTGAAGTCCCCTGCCAGTGCGATAAAGGATCCGGCGACCTTCAGGGCGGGCTGGGTTGTCCTGTTATTGCTGCTTGTCGGTTTCTTTGTTCTGGAGCCGCTGGGGATCCCAGTCAGTGCGATAGCGGCTGCCGGCGCTGCAGTGCTGTTTGTGGTGGCGAAAAGAGGTCATGCCATCAACACCGGGAAAGTCCTGCGCGGTGCGCCATGGCAGATTGTTATTTTCTCGCTGGGCATGTACCTGGTGGTCTATGGTCTCCGCAATGCCGGGCTCACGGAGTACCTGTCTGGCGTACTGAACCTGCTGGCAAACAAGGGGTTATGGGTCGCGACGTTCGGCACCGGCTTCCTGACGGCATTTCTCTCATCAGTGATGAACAACATGCCGACGGTGCTGATTGGCGCGCTGTCAATTGACGGGAGTACGGCGACTGGCGTCGTCAAAGAGGCAATGATTTATGCCAATGTGATTGGCTGCGATTTAGGCCCCAAAATCACCCCGATTGGCAGTCTGGCAACCCTGCTGTGGCTGCATGTGCTTGCCCAGAAAAATATGACCATCACCTGGGGATATTACTTTCGTACCGGCATTGTCATGACTGTGCCCGTGCTGTTTGTCACTCTGGCCGCGCTGGCGTGGCGGCTCTCTGTCACTTTGTAATGAGATACTGATATGAGCAACATTACCATCTATCACAACCCGGCCTGTGGCACCTCGCGTAACACGCTGGAGATGATCCGTAACAGCGGCAATGAACCGACAATAATTTATTATCTCGATACGCCCCCGACCCACGATGAGCTTATAAAGCTTATTTCAGATATGGGCATTACGGTGCGTGCATTGCTACGTAAGAATGTTGAGCCTTATGAGCAACTGGGACTTGCTGAAGACACGTTTACCGATGAGCAACTGATAGAATTTATGCTGCAACATCCCATCCTGATTAACAGGCCAATTGTTGTCACACCTGCAGGAACCCGCCTGTGCAGACCTTCAGAGGTTGTACTGGAAATCATTCCGGAGCCACAGCAAGGTGCTTTCTCGAAGGAAGATGGTGAAAAGGTTATTGATGAAACAGGGAAGCGGGTGAAGTGTCGCTAATCCAGACCCTGAAAAGGGCCTGGATTATGCGCCTTATTTTACCGTAACAATCACCCGTCGATATGAGGTTAATGCCGGTTTGCCGTTGTCGGTGACGGCGAGGATCACGTGTTCGGTACCCGTCCGCAGCGCTTTGACGTCCGCGGTTTGCTTACCGTTTTCCCCCATCGCGAGCACGGCAGGTGCGGTGAGGTTATCTTCACCCCGGCGGCCCTGCACATCCTTAACCTCCACGGCGCTTGAGCTGGCGGCACCCGCTTCCGGGTAGAGGAACCAGTTATAGCTCAGCGTGTTGCCATCGGGATCTTTACTGCCCGCCGCGCTCAGCGAGAGTGCCTCACCCACGTTGGCGTCGAGGTAAATCACCCCCTGCCCGGCCTGGCCGTTTACGACGACCTGCGGATTGTGGTTGGCTTCGGCATACGGCTTGATGCTCCACTGCATACGCGCGGCAAAATCGTGCTGGAAGGCTTCGCGCCAGCGCCAGATGCTGGCCTGATTCGAGGTGTACTGCTTGCCGTCCACGCCGGTCACCGTATCGGCGGCATTCGGGTTGCCAGGATAGAAATCGCCGCCGCTGCTCCAGATTGGCCGCGTTTCATGCTGTGGCTGGCGCACGATATAGCGCCCGCCCCAGCCGCCCCAGCCCGGGTTGCGCTCGCTGTTCAGGCCGTTGCGGATCAGGCCAAGGAACGCAGGGGTATCGCCTTCCATGATAAACAGATACTGCAGGTAACCTTTGCCCATCGGGCCAAGGCCTCGGATATTTTCATCCAGCCAGAGCTGCGACACAGTGGTGAAATCGGCCCCTGGCGCATTGCGATAATACTTGTCGCCGCTGATCCCGGTCCAGGTGGCACGGGCATAATCCTCGCCGTTCTGGCTGGATGGATCGACAATATAGGTGATGTGCGGATAGTGCTCGCGCACCCAGAAACCGGCATCATCCTGGTCGGAAATTGCGTAAACCACCAGATTTTTGGTAAGCGCCTGCACCGCGTCTGCCGGGTGTTTTTTCGACAGATCCTGCAGGGCCTGCGCCAGCGTATTTGCCCCGCCCCACAGGTTGATGAACAGCGGATGCGCCGCGTCGGTGCTCTTCTCAATCGCTTTCACCAGCAAATCGGATCCAGCGGTATTTTTTCCGTCACCGGTTGCCGCCATCCCGTAGCTCGCCAGGCCCGGCGCAACGACCGCATTAAGCGCGGCAAGGGTCGGGAACCCGGCGGCATGTTTCAACAGATTTGGCTGAACGTCGCCGTAGTGACCGAGCACCAGCGCGATCATATCGGTATGCACTTTTTCCCGCTGCCAGGTTGAGGTGGTCGCCACCAGTCCTTCCACGTTCATCTCATTCGCATACAGCAAAAAGCGTGTCAGAGACATCTGATCGTCCGGCTCATTACCGATATCGGTCAGCACAAAGACGCGCGGTTTTTCCTGCGCGGGCAACACCTGATTTGCCATCTGCGTTATTGCCGTGTCGGCGTGTACCGTGCCAGCCAGCACCCCGGCCATCGCAAGAAGTACCCCTTGCGCAATGGTATGTAGACGTTGTTTCACTGCTTTCACCCTACCCTGTTCCTGCCAATGTCGGCGTTTTTTTTAACATAGTTAACTACGGAAACAAAGTAAAAGGATAAAGCGGGATTGTGTGATGCAGGTTTCATTTTCTGGCAAAAATGGCCGATCGCTGACGGCAGCGGTTAATCGCCCGAACGTGACTTGACAAATATAGTATTAGCGACAGGGTTTTCACCCATTCACTATATTTACGCCCCCCCTCAGAACAGTCTGGAAAATAACTAGCACGCGGGTAATAAAAAGAGCCAACAGGCTTATTGACGTTTTTATTGCACTGGCTACATTTATTTTTGCACGGACTAAAGGGATTAATTTCCCCGCAATAAATATCATCACCAAAAACGGGAGACATGTTATGGCAAAACATCGAGGTGGTTCTGGCAATTTCGCAGAAAACCGGGAGCGTGCAGCCGAAGCAGGACGCAAGGGCGGACAGCGCAGCGGTGGCAACTTTAAGAATGACCCGCAGCGCGCATCAGAGGCCGGAAAAAAAGGGGGGCATAATAGCCACGGCGGTGGGAAAAAGCCCGAAGAGTGAGTCGTGAAATAAAGCCCGAATCTGCGAGGTTAATATGTACGACAATATCCTTTCCTGAGGCTGAGTAGTTGATTTAAGAAAACGCATGAGTCGCGTGCGTAATAATTATCGTCCTGACGATAATCTATTCGCCCGGAGTATTTCTCCGGGCATTTCTCTCAGCGGTTTAACGCTTTTTCGGCATCATGCGCAGCAGGGTATTGTCTTTCCAGACGTAATGGTGAAGCAGCGCGGCCAAGGCGTGGATGCCGATAATAAAGTAGCCGAGGTTCGCCAGGGTGACGTGCCAGGCCTTCAGCATATCCACCAGGTCAAAATTCGACTCGGCGGCGTGCGGCATTCCCAGCCCGAAGGCAAACCAGGTGTTGCCCCGGTTATACATCATCACCAGGCCAATCAGCGGCAGCGCAATAAACAGCAGGTAGATCGCCAGGTGGCCGAGGTGGGATAAGCCGATGTACATCGGTTTCGGTTTTGGCACGATCGGCGGGGCCGGATACTTAAGCCGTACCAGCAGGCGCGCCACCATCAACACCAGAATCGCGATCCCGCAGGAAACGTGGATCATGTTAATCAGCGGGCGGTCGCTGCGTGGGAAAAAGCCGCGAAACTCCATGGCACAGTAGGCCACGATCACCAGCACGAAAACCAGCCAGTGGATACCGATTTGCAGGCCGGTGTATTTATTGCGCATAGTCATTCCTGAATGTAGAGCGTAGAAAAACTCAAAATAACCACCTTTAGTTAAAAATTCATTAAGTTTTGTCCATGCGTTTTCAAAAACTTCCCGCTAAATGAAGCATCGTCAATTGCCTCGTTGGGGTTGATGGTCTAATCCTGGAGGAGTTCAACGTCTCATACGTCCATTCAGGAGAACATCATGAGTAAGATTGGCATTAACGGTTTTGGCCGCATTGGCCGACTGGTACTTCGTCGATTACTGGAAACCCAGGACACGAACACCGTGGTGGCGATAAACGATTTAACGTCGCCGAAAGTGTTGGCCTACCTGTTAAAACACGACTCTAACTATGGCGTTTTCCCGTGGAGCGTGGACTTCACCGAAGATTCGCTGATCGTTGATGGCAAATCGATTGCGGTGTATGCCGAGAAAGAGGCCAAACATATCCCGTGGCAGGCCGCCGGGGTGGATCTGGTGGTGGAATGTACCGGGTTCTATACCTCACAGGAGAAATCGCAGGCCCATCTGGATGCCGGGGCGAAAAAAGTGCTGATCTCTGCCCCTGCCGGTGAGATGAAAACCATCGTCTTTAACGTCAACGACGACACGATCGATGCCAGCGATACCATTATCTCGGTCGCCTCCTGTACCACTAACTGTCTGGCACCGCTGGCCAAGGTGCTGCACGACGCCTTTGGCATCCGGGCGGGCACCATGACGACTATTCATGCCTATACCGGTACTCAGGCGCTGGTGGATGGCCCGCGCGGGAAGGATCTGCGCGCCTCGCGGGCGGCGGTGGAAAATATCATCCCCCACACCACCGGGGCGGCCAAAGCCATCGGGCTGGTGATCCCGGATCTGAACGGCAGGCTGAAGGGCCACGCCCAGCGCGTGCCGGTAAAAACCGGCTCGGTGACCGAGCTGGTGGCGATCCTGAACAAGAAAGTCACCGTGGATGAGATCCACGCGGCGCTGAAAAAGGCGACGGAGGGCAATGACTCCTTTGGCTATACCGAGGAGGAGATTGTCTCATCGGACGTTATTGGCTCGCAGTTTGGTTCGGTGTTCGATGCCACCCAGACCGAAGTCACCGACGCGGGCGACGTACAGCTGGTGAAAACGGTCGCCTGGTACGACAACGAATACGGCTTTGTCACCCAACTGGTGCGTACCTTAGATAAATTCGCTGCCCTGTAATTTCACCGCGGACAGCCCTGCTGTCCGCAACCTGTGAATTTGTTCCGGTTTTCATTTCGTTAACCCTGATATAACAAACGCTTTCCACAAGAGGGAGCGTTATCATGGAAGCATTGAGCCGCGACATTTTAGAACAGCAGATGGCGCAAGCCGTTGCCCGTTCAGCCACTTTCCCCATCTGGCCCACCCCTGAAGCGCCAGGCGCGCATTCCAGCGATGCCGTTTTTACCCCCGAGCCACGCCACAGCGGCACCTCCGCCTTCGATCGCGCCGTCACCGGCGTGCGGGCACCCGAGGTAACCGTCTATGCGCCGGACAGACCTAACGGTATCGGTATTCTGGTCGCCCCGGGCGGTTCGTACCGTCGCGTGGTGCTGGATAAAGAGGGTAGCGCGCTGGCGGCCTTCTTTAACCCGCGCGGCTATACCCTGTTTGTGATGACCTACCGCGCGCCGGGCGACGGTCATGAAGAAGGTGCCGACGCGCCGCTGGCCGACGTGCAGCGGGCGATGCGGGTCATCCGCGCCAGTGCGCAGGAGTGGAAGCTGGATCCGGCGCGTATCGGCGTGCTGGGCTTTTCCGCTGGCGGGCACGTGGCCGCCAGCCTCGGCACCCGTCACGATGAAGCGGTGTATGCCCCGCTGGACGCCGCCGACGAATTCTCCGCCCGTCCGGCGTTTATGGCGCTGGCGTATCCGGTGATCACCATGCACAGCGGGCCGCACCATCCTGGCTCACGCCACGAGCTGATGGGCGACACCCCAACTGACGCGCAGGTGCGGCACTATTCGCTGGAAGACAGAGCCACCCCCGACGCGCCGCCAACCTTCCTGCTGCACGCCATCGACGATCCGGCGGTGAAGGTGGAAAACAGCCTGATGATGTTCAGCGCCCTGCGCCGCCATGGCGTACCGGTCGAGATGCATCTGTTTGAGCGAGGCAAACACGGGTTTGGCATTCGGGATGCCCAGGGATTGCCGCTGGCGGTCTGGCCAGAGTTGAGGATGAACTGGATTGCGACCAAGGTGTAAGGTAAAAGCAAAACGGCAACCAGGTTGCCGTTTTGCTTATCTGCCAGAGACACTCAACATCAGGACTGCAAGTACACCACCTGGGTTTGCAGATATTCGTGCAACCCGTGTTTACCGTCTGCCCCGCCAATACCGGATTTACGCCAGCCCGCGTGGAAGCCCTGCATTGCTTCAAAGTTCTCGCGGTTAATGTAGGTTTCGCCGAACTTCAGTCCTTTAATCGCTTTCATCGCCACGTTCAGATCGCGGGTGTAAATGGAGGATGTCAGGCCATAGTCGCTGTCGTTGGCCATCTTCAGCGCCTCTTCCAGGGTGTCAAAGACCACCACCGGCAGCACCGGACCAAAGGTCTCTTCGTGCATGATCGCCATATCCTGGCGCACGTCGAGCAGCAGCGTCGGCGGATAGTAATAGCCTTTGCCCTCGACGGCTTTGCCGCCCAGCACCACTGTCGCCCCTTCCTGCACCGCGCGAGCCACCTTTTGCTCCACACGCTCCAGCGCCGCGGCGTTGATCAGCGGCCCCATCGCAATGTCGTTGCGCTCGGCCGGGTTACCAAACTGCACCGCTTTCATCGCTTCGCCCAGACGGTTGGCAAAACGGTCATAAATGCCTTTCTGCACATACACGCGCTCGGCGCAATTACACACTTGTCCGGTGTTGATCACGCGAGAGTCGACAATCGCCTTCACCGCCAGCTCCAGATCTGCATCGTCCATCACGATGGCCGGGGCTTTACCGCCCAGTTCCAGACACACTTTGGTGATATTTTTAGCCGCCGCGGCCATGATCTTCTCGCCCGCCCCCACGCTGCCGGTCATGCTGACCATCGCCACTTTCGGGTTGCCAGCCAGCTCCTGACCCACGGTTTCGCCGCGGCCCAGCACCAGGTTAAAGACCCCTTTCGGCAGACCGATGTCGTCGACAATTTTGGCAAACGCAATGGCATTGTTCGGCGTGAATTCGCTCGGTTTAATGACGATGGTATTGCCGGTAATCAGCGCGGGTGCCAGCTTGCGGGCAATCAGGAAGAACGGGAAGTTCCACGGCAGAATGCCGGTGGTGACGCCTAAAGCACGCTTAAACAGCAGAATGTTCTCGCCCGGACGGTCGCTCTGAAGAATTTCGCCTTCGTAGCGACGGGCCCACTCGGCCATGTAGTCAAGGTAGTCGGCGGTAAACGCCACTTCCACGTCGGCCAGCTGCTGAATTTTGCCGCCTTCGGCCACAATCAGGGCGCTGATCTCGCTGGCGCGTTCGCGAATGCCTGCCGAGATTTTACGTAACCAGCCCGCACGCTGGATAGCAGGCAGGGCCTCCCAGTCAGCCTGCGCACGGTCGGCTGCGTCAATGGCCTTGCGGGCATCTTCGGCGCTGCCATCGGGAATACGGGAAATGACCTCTTCGGTAGCCGGGTTGATCACATCAATCCAGGCTTCACCCTGCCAGGCGACAAACTGTCCATCGATATACATAGGATGTTGTACGGGTACTGTCATGACCTGCTCCTGTAATTAGACTGTTTTTAACACGTAAAATTATTGTTAAAAACTACAGTTTCAGATCCGCATTCCTACTCTATCGTGCTGTTTTTGTGAGATCTCTCATAAAAGAATCGGGTCAGCAGAACATTTTTATTACAACCCGACAACATAGCCTGCCCGTTTGCGCAAAAGCCAGCGCAAACGGGCAGCCGTTTACAGCAGAGAGCGACTGACCAGCGCTTCGGTGAGAATGGTGTCGTTGCGCAGCACCTGCCAGGCCGCCTCGACCTCTGCCGGGATGCTCACGTGCACGATAAAATCCCGCCCGGCCGGGCCGTAGCCATTGATGTCATCGCGCAGTCGCGGCAGTTCACCCAGCACCAGCGACAGGTAGCGCTCGACGGGCCACAGCCCCTCGCCACCGCCGCTGAACACCAGCCCGTCTTCGCTGTTTTGCAGCTGCGGCACAATCCCCGGCTGGCTTATCCACTCGGGCGCAGCAGGCGCGTCGCGGCACACCCGGGCGAAGGTCGCCATGGTGCGGCGCTGCATGGTCGGGTCCTGCACCACAATTACCCGCTTCGCAGGCAGCGGATGGTGCTGCATCAGCGACCAGCTAAAGCGCGCGTTCTCGCCGCAGTTGGTGGATTGATCCTCCACCAGCACCCGCTCCGGCGGAATGTGCCAGAATTCACGGCCGATCTCCGCCAGAATAGTGGCTTCGGCTTTACCGGTGGTGCGCACCCGGTTGTAGTGCGGATGGCGTGCAATAGCGGCATACAGGAACGTGGTTGAATGACCGATACCGCCGCTGATAAGCAAAGGTACGGCAAGCTCTGCCGCCAGACGGCAGGCGGTGTCGATGGTGGGGATCACCGCGTTGCCTGCCAGCACCACCCCTTCTGCCTGCGGTGCCGGTTGGGTGGGGTCGAAATCGGTTTCGGCAAGCCAGCTGCCGACGGTGTTTACCGCTGCCAGGGTTTTATCCGGCAAACATGGGAAGATTGCGAGTGTCATCATTACCTCCTTCCAACTATTACGTTCAGCGTAACGCGCGAGTCGCCGGTTAACAGAGGATCTCTCTGAAATTTACCGCATCACATTTGATTAACCCGGCGTTATCATATTCACTTGAAAAGTGATTTGAGTCAGACTTAGAATCATTAGCCCACTAACTATTCATTAATTTTATAGGTATCACGGTTATGCGTCTGCCTCAACGCGACCCCTATTCGCCTCGCGAGTGGCAGCCTCACGAAAAGCCGATGCTGTTAGGCTCCCCGTCCACGCCCTTGCACAGCACGCCCAAACGTATCGCCTATGGCGTGGTAGGCCTGCTGGTGTGCCTGACCGGCGCACTGGGCAATGCGATGGTGGCCGCCAACCTGCAGAATTTACAGGGCACGTTTGCCGCCTGGTCCACCGAGATCGCCTGGCTGCCTGCGGTGTACGTGATGACCAACGTGTCGATTAATCTGCTGTTGGTGAAGTTTCGCCAGCAGTTTGGCCTGCGCGCCTTCACCGAAGGCTTTCTGGTGCTGTACGTGCTGGTGACCTTTTTCCACCTGTTCGTCAACGATCTCAGCTCTGCCCTGATGGTGCGCGCCGCCCACGGGATGGTCGCCGCGGCCCTCAGCTCGCTGGGGATCTACTATCAGATCCAGGCCTGGCCCGCGAAACACCGCCTGAAAGCCCTTACCATCGGCATCACCGGCTCGTCGCTGGCGATCCCCATTGCGCGTCTGTTCTCCACCGAACTGCTGCAGCTGGATGAGTGGCGCGGATTGTACCTGTTTGAACTCGGGCTGGCGTTGATCTCGCTCGGCTGCGTGATCGCCCTCAAGCTACCTCCCGGCGATCGGCGCAAAGTGTTTGAGAAGAAAGATTTTATCACCTTTGTTCTGCTGGCGCCGGGCATGGCGATGCTGTGCGCTGTGCTGTCCCTCGGGCGGCTGGACTGGTGGTTTGAAGCGCCATGGATCGGCTGGTCACTGGCGATGTCGCTGGTGCTGATCGTCTCGGCGATTGTCTTCGAGCATAACCGCAGTAATCCGCTGCTGAACACCCGCTGGCTCTCCAGCGGCAGTATTTTGCGCCTCGGGTTGATCATGCTGCTGATCCGCATCGTGCTGGCGGAGCAGAACACCGGAGTGATTGGCTGGCTGACGCTGGTCGGCCTGCAGAATGAACAGATGACATCGCTGGCGTGGTCAATTTTTGCCGGGATCGCTTGCGGCATCGTCGCCAGCTGCCTGACCATAAAACCGACGCGCCTCGGCTGGCCGATTGTCACCTCACTGGTATTGATGATTATCGCCTCCCTGCTCGACAGCCAGTCCAGCAGCCTCACCCGCCCGGCCCAACTGATGGTGAGCCAGTTCCTGCTGGGGTTCGGCAGCGCCTTTTTCCTCGCCCCGGCGATGCTGGCCGGGATTGGCGGCGTGATTGCCGACCCGCGTAACCTGGTCAGCTTTTCGGTACTGTTTGGCATGAGCCAGAATATTGGCGGCCTGCTGGGTTCCGCCATTCTGGGCACCTTCCAGACCTGGCGCGAGAAGTACCACTCCAGCCTGCTGGCCGATCAGCTCAGCACACTCAATCCGCTGGTGAACGAGCGTTTGCAGGTCTATAGCCAGATGTACCGGAGCCTGATAGGCGACAGCGCCCTGCTGAATATCCAGACCACGCTCCAGCTGCAGACCGCCAGCACGCTGGAGGCAAATATTCTCGCTTACAACGATACTTATCTTCTGACGGCGGGCATTGCCAGCGTCACGCTGGTGTGGATTTTATGGCGCTTGCTGCGCCTGCGCATCACTGCCCATATGGCGCTGAAACGCGCCACCGGCAGCAAATAACGGTTTTATACAATAATGATTAACGTGTTTTCCCAGGAGTGGTTATGAGTCAGCAGGATGCCGCCAAAGAGCAGGCCAATACCCGTAACAATCTGCGCGTGGTGTCGATGTTCGCCGCCGCCGCGATCGGCATCGTTGGCGTGCTGGTGATCCTCTACGCCTGGCAACTGCCGCCGTTTACCCGTCACACCCAGTTCACCGATAACGCCTACGTGCGCGGCCAGACCACCTTTATCAGCCCGCAGGTCAACGGCTACATCACCAGGGTCAATGTCCAGGATTTTGAGCAGGTAAAACAAGGCGACCTGCTGCTGCAGATTGACGATCGCATCTACCGCCAGCGCGTGCACCAGGCCGAAGCGCAACTGGCGATGAAAATCGCCGCGCTGAATAACAACCTGCAGCAGCGTAAAAGCGCCGAAGCGGTGATTGCGCGTAACGATGCAGCGCTGAAAAATGCCCGTGCCCAGAGCATGAAAACCCAGGCCGATCTGAAGCGGGTGAAAGACCTGACCGCCGACGGGTCCCTGTCGATTCGTGAGCGGGATGCCGCCCTGGCGAGCGCCGCCCAGGGCAGCGCCGATATCGACCAGGCGAAAGCCACGCTGGAGATGTCGCGCCAGGACCTGCAAACCGCCATCGTCAATCGCGGCGCGCTTGAGGCGGACGTGGATAACGCCAGGGCCGCGCTCGAACTGGCGCAAATCGACCTGCAAAATACCCGCATCGTTGCCCCACGCGGCGGCCAGCTCGGACAGATTGCGGTACGTTTAGGCGCTTATGTGACCGCCGGAACCCATCTCACTACCCTGGTGCCGCCGCAGCACTGGGTGATCGCCAATATCAAAGAGACGCAGCTGGCAACGCTGCGGGTCGGCCAGCCGGTGACATTCACCGTTGATGCCCTGAACGACCGCGCCTATGAAGGCCGGGTGCAGAGCATTTCACCCGCGACCGGGGTGGAGTTCAGTGCCATCACGCCGGACAATGCCACGGGGAACTTCGTCAAGATTGCCCAGCGCATTCCGGTGCGCATCGAGGTGCTTGGCGAGCCGGACGCGTCTGCCCTGCTGCGCCCGGGCATGTCAGTGCAGGTCACTATTGATACCCGGGAGGAAAAATGATCCTCCGCCCGGTAGCCGCGTTAATGATTGCCCTGTCCCTTGCGGCCTGTCAGTCGGTGGATGTCGCCCCGGCGAAACCGACGCTGGCGATCCCCGCCAGCTGGCGCGCCAGCAGCGGCCCTGCCAGCCCGGCGGAACAGCAGTGGTGGCGCAGCTTTCACGACAGCCATCTCAACCGCTACGTTGACCAGGCGCTGGGCAATAACAGCGATGTGTTGATCGCCCGGGAGCGGATTAACGAATATCAGGCCCGGGTGTACGCCGCCGACGGCAGCCTGTTTCCGTCGCTGGATGGACAGGTGAGCGCCACCCGCGCCCGCTCTCAGTCTGCGGCGACCGGACTACCGGTGTACGGGGCACTGTACCGAGGCAGCCTGACCGCCAGCTATGACGTGGATA
>NZ_JBOGBT010000034.1:0-4366 GCF_051656365.1 Silvania sp.
AGCACCTCACTGCTGTCGAAATGCGCCTGCCCGTTGGCGATCCAGCGTTCGCGCTCGGCGTTAAACGCCCCCTGCTGATGGGTGCGAAACACGTCAATGCCCGACGCTTCATCAGCAAGAAACTGCTGATACTCCCCCAGTTTCAGGGTGGTGTGTTCGATGCGCAGCGGATAACGCCCCAGCGGGAAGTCGCGGCGAATGGTGAGCAGTTCGTCGGCAGACACCGGGTAGAAGCGGATCTGATCGAAGAAGCGCAGCAGCCAGGGTTTACCGCCAAAATCCTCCACCGCGTGATAGCGATTCCACATTTGCAGCGTGCGCCCGACAAACTGATACCCCCCAGGCCCTTCCATGCCGTACACACACAGATAAGCCCCGCCGATGCCGACCGAGTTTTCCGCCGTCCAGGTGCGCGCCGGATTGTACTTGGTGGTAACCAGCCGATGGCGCGGGTCGAGCGGCGTGGCCACCGGTGCGCCGAGATACACATCCCCCAGCCCCATTACCAGATAGCGGGCGTCGAACACCGTTTTGTAGACTTGATCGACGTTCGCCAGATCGTTAATACGGCGGATAAATTCCAGATTACTCGGGCACCAGGGCGCGTCCCGACGCACGGTGGTCATGTATTTGTCGATGGCTTTCTGGCAGGCCGGATCGTCCCAGGATAACGGCAGCCAGACGATACGCGACGGCACCTCCAGCGAATCCTGCTCGCAAACGTCCTGCCACAGCCCGGCAACGCCATCCAGCAGGCTCGCCAGACCCAGCGCCTCCGGTCGATAGTGGATTTGCAGGGAGCGAATACCCGGGGTCAGATCGATAACGCCGTCAAACGCCCGCGCCTCCAGCGCCTGCATCAGGGCGTGGGCGCGAAAACGCAGCACCAGATCCAGCTCCGGATCGCCGATTTCCAGCAGCAGGTGGGTGTCGCCCGAAAGACGCGCCACCAGCCGTTTATCGCCCTGCCCCTGTTCAAGCACCACCGGTGATGCCAGCTCCGCCGGTTGCCACGCCACCGCCTGCGGCTGCAGATGGAGGATTTGCGCTTCCTGCGCCTGCGCCAGTCGCCGGGCGGTGGCGATATCCACGGCCACAAAGCGCACTCTATCCCCGGCCTTCAGCTGTCCGACCGCAGGTAGATCAGCCTCGATGATGGTCACCGGGCAGACAAAACCGCCCAGACTTGGGCCATCCGGGCCGAGGATCACCGGCATATCCCCGGTAAAATCCACCGCGCCAATGGCATACGGGTTGTCGTGAATGTTCGACGGATGTAGCCCCGCCTCGCCGCCGCTCTCGCGCACCCACTCGGGTTTCGGCCCAATCAGGCGCACGCCGGTGCGGCTGGAGTTGAAGTGAACTTCCCAGTCGGTGGCAAAAAAGGTCTGCATATACGCCGGGGTGAAATACTCCGGCGCACCGTGCGGGCCATAAATCACCCGCAGGGTGCGCACCGGGCTCAGGTTGCTGCGTAACGCGAGCGGCAATACCGCCTCGCTGCACGCTGAGGTTAACGGTGAAATATGCAGCACATCGCCGGTACGCAGCGCGCGTCCGGCGTGGCCGCCAAACTGCCCGAGGGTAAAGGTACTTTTGCTGCCCAGATAATCCGGAACGTTAAAGCCCCCACGCAGGCACAAATAGCTGCGCACCCCGTCGCCAGAAATATCGCCCATCCGCAGCGTCATCCCGCTCTGCACGCGGAAGACGCGGTTGGTTGCCAGCGGCTCCCCGTCCAGTGTCAGGTCAATATCTGCCCCGGTCACCACCAGCTGCGCCTCGCAGTTGAATTTCAGCGTCGGGCCGCTGAGGGTGATTTCCAGCGCGGCAGCGCTGTCGTCGTTGCCCAGCAGGCGGTTACCGAGACGCAACGCCTGGCTATCCATCGGCCCGGAAGGCGGGACGCCGACCGCCCAGTAGCCAATACGTCCGGGGTAGTCCTGGACCGTGGTTTGCGTGCCCGCGCTCAGCACTTCCAGGGTCGAGGCATGATAGACCAGCCCCTCCAGACAGCGGGTCCAGGGTTCGCCGCGGGCGAAAGGCGCGAAGGTCAGAATCTGCTGCAGATAGCTACGGTTGGTTTCCACCCCGTACAGGCGGGTGTCGCCCAGCGCGGCGTGCAGGGCAGCAATGGCCGCCTCGCGGGTAGGTTGCCAGGCGATAATTTTCGCCAGCATCGGGTCGAAGAACGGCGGCACGTCGCAGCCGGACTCCACCCAACTGTCGATGCGCAGCGTGCGGCGGTCATTCGCCGGGAATACTACTTCCGTCAGCAGGCCCGGTGACGGCTGGAACTGACGACCGGGATCTTCTGCGTAAACGCGGGCCTGAATCGCGTGACCCACCGGCGTCAGGCCGTCGCGCAGGGCGGCCAGTGGCGGCAGATCGCCCGCTGCAAGCTCAATCATCCAGCGCACCAGATCCACGCCCCACACCTGCTCGGTGACGCCGTGTTCGACCTGCAAACGGGTATTCACTTCGAGGAAGTAAAATCGGGCGGCGTCGGTGTCGTACACGAACTCGACGGTGCCTGCGCTGCGGTAGTTCACCGCTTTGCCGAGCTTGATCGCCGCTTCACACAGGGCGTCCGCCATCCCATCCGGCAGGTTGGGGGCCGGGGTTTCTTCCAGCACTTTCTGGTTACGCCGCTGGACGGAACAGTCGCGCACGCCAAGAGCAATCACCTGTCCGTTGCCGTCGCCAAACAGCTGCACCTCGAGATGACGCGCCCGCTGAATGTACTTCTCAATAAATACGCCTGCATCGCTGAAGTTGTTTTTCCCCAGCCGCACCACCGCGTCGAAGGCCTCACTCAGTTCGCTGGCGCTGGCGCAGACGCGCATGCCGATCCCGCCCCCACCCGCGGTGCTTTTCAGCATCACCGGATAACCAACCAGCTCCGCCGCCTGCAGCGCTTCTGCGACATCGGCCAGCAGTTCGGTGCCCTCCAGCATCGGCACGCCGTGCGCTTTTGCCAACGCCCGGGCGGTATGCTTCAGGCCAAACAGACGCAGTTGCTCCGGCGTGGGGCCGACAAATGCAATGCCTGCCGCTTCGCAGGCCTCGGCAAAGGCGGCATTCTCCGAGAGAAAGCCGTAACCTGGATGGATCGCCTGCGCGCCGCTTGCCTGCGCCGCAGCAATCATTTTTTCGCTGACCAGATAGGTGTTCGCCGCCGGGCCCTCGCCCAGGCTCAGGGCCTCGTCGGCCTCGCGGATATGCAGACTGCTGATATCCGCTTCGGAATAGACCGCCACGCCGCCAATGTTCATGGCGCGCAGCGTGCGCAGGATACGGCAGGCAATCGCCCCACGGTTCGCAATCAGGAGTTTCGTCAACATAGTAAAGGCTCAATCGTGGCGGGTCGTCCCGCCGAAAATTGATTCACCGCATGGTCGTCCATGGGGAAAAAAGCGTTAAGGCAGGATCCGTCCGGCGCGCACTTCAAACAGGCGGTACAGCCTCTGGCGCAGGCGCTGCCAGCGGGTAGGAGTCAGTTCCATACCAGCACCTCCGCCGGGGTCGGGTTCCAGCCGTTACAGGGGTTGTTCAGCTGCGGACAGTTGGAGATCAGCACGATAACGTTGCACTCCGCGCGCAGCTCGACGTATTTCCCTGGCGCAGAGATGCCGTCGGCAAAGGTCAGCCCGCCTTCCGGGGTAACCGGCACGTTCATAAAGAAGTTGATGTTGGCGCCGATATCGCGCTTTTGCAGGCGGCCATCGTGCAGACAGGCGCAGAGGAAATTATCCCGGCAGCTGTGCATATAGCCTTTATCGAGCGAGTAACGCACGGTATTGCTCTCCTGGGCGCAGGCGCCGCCGAGCGTGTCGTGACGCCCGCAGGTATCGTCGACAATGGTCAGCAGCGGGTTGCCGAGATTGGAATAAAGCACGCTGCCCCGGGTGAGATAGGCGTTGTTCTGACGGCGCAGGGTGCGCTGGGCGTCGTAGCGTTCGCGCGGGTTA
Source organism: Silvania sp. (assembly GCF_051656365.1). Taxonomy (NCBI): domain Bacteria; kingdom Pseudomonadati; phylum Pseudomonadota; class Gammaproteobacteria; order Enterobacterales; family Enterobacteriaceae; genus Silvania; species Silvania sp. Next base: position 3,972 of record NZ_JBOGBT010000034.1, read on the forward strand.
ACGGCGTTATAGAACAGCGTATCGACCGCCTGATTGCCTTCAAGATCGAGCAGGCGCAGGGTCTGCCCTTTTTTCACTTCAAACAGGTACGGCTCACCCGCCGGGATCACGTGACGGAAGCTGGCCTGCTGTGCGTTAAGTTGAGTCATGGGTGGCTCCTTACAGGGCAAAACGTTGAGTGTTGGCGAACGCGCGGTCGTTTTCCGGGCGCGTCAGCAGCGCGTTGATGGCCGCCTGTTCGTCCTCTGCCTGCCGCCAGCTCAGCTGTACCGGGCGCGGGGCATACTCGGTGGACGAGTCCATCGGGTGTTGCAGCGCGGTCATCACCACCAGCACGTCCATCGGGGCGAACAGCTCTACGTAACTGCCCGGCAGGGAGTGGTCCCGGTGGAAGC